>JAIORR010000049.1 GCA_021108055.1 Candidatus Cloacimonadota bacterium | reverse complement strand
GCGTTCTTCACCAATAAGAACAGGAAGAAATATATGAAAAACATGGAAGTGAAATATTGATGTTCATAATCGCATTAACCACTGGCTTTAGCCGGTGGAAAGAAACAAGAAAAACAGTGCTTAACCGTTTTAACGGTTTAATAGAGCCACTAAGAACACAAAGGAGCACAAAGAAAATTGGGTTTCAGGAAATTTGAAATTTAGCGTTTCTTCGTGCCCTTCGTGGCTAATAAAGAGGTAAAAATGAAAAAAGTAATATTAACATTTATTCTGATGCTGATGTTTTTTGCACTTCCTGCGATCACACTGGAAGAAAGCATCGAGCTGGCAAAAGAGAATAACAAAGAACTGCTGGCAGAAAAAAGTGCATTCAAATCTGCTGACTGGAGTAAGAAAAATGCACTGACGAATTTCTTACCCAAAGCATCGTTCAATTCCACGATGATTCGCATCGATGATGATACTTACGATTTGGCTACGGGAATGCAGGAGATTCCGGTGTTGGGTTCTACAGGTATGCCAACCGGTGATTATATTCCTTTTTCAACAGCAGCAATGGGAACAGGTTTTTACAAAACCACATACACGAACGATATTTCAATTCAGCAGTCGATCTTCAATGGCGGGAAAGTTATATTGGGTTATCAGTTGGCAAAACTGGCAAAGAAGCAGGCTTACCTTGCTTTGCAAAGTAAAGAGAAAGATGTTTCTTATGCGATAGCTTCCACATATTTTGGGATTCTCAAATTGCAGGACTTGCAAACACTTTCCCAGAAAAGCCTGGAATCAACTCTTTCTCACCTGGAAAGTGTTCAGAAGAACTATGAAGTGGGAACGGCAAAAAAATCGGATGTTCTGCAATGGCAGGTTAAACAAAAAAATGATGAAACTGCACTTTCGGAGATCGGGAACAATATCGATGAGCTTTATGGTTTCTGGCAGATTCTGCTGGGAGCTGAAGAAGCTGAGAAACCTTCCGAAATAGACGTAACCGAATACGATTCTGAAACTCTTCAGTATGCTGTGATGGAAAAAAGTGAATTGGAAAAAGCTGCTGAGGAGTTTTTAACAGAAGTAGAAAAGACAAGTCCAACCATTCAAACTATGGAACTGGCTGAGAAAATGATGGAAAAGAATTATTGTATGGCAAAAGGTGAATTCCTGCCGTCTTTGAATCTGCAATTTTCTTACCAGTTCGAAAGCGATGATGAATTTGATTTTGACGGAGAGGACAATTGGAACCTTGTAGCTGCGTTTTCCGTTCCTATTTTCACCAGTGGAACAAATTATTCCAACCTGAAAAAATCGAAATACGATCTTAAGAAAACAAAATATGAAACTGAATTCGCACAGGAAAATTATATGGTTACTGCAAAGAACGTATTTTACAAATTAATTACCAAAGCCAGAACTGTGGAAGATAACAAAACAGCGTTGGAATTTGCACAGGAAAATCATAAGATAGTTAATGAACTTTATACACAGGGAATGGTTACGAATACCGAGCTTATGGATGCTGAAGCTATGCTCTTCGGAAGCGAAATGAACCTGGTGGCATCCTATTATGATTATATATTATTGAAATATGAAATAAAAAAATATACGAATTAACGGGAGGATAAGATGCTTAAAAAATTAATAATATTAGCTGCTTTACTCGCTATCGTGCTGGCGGGTTGCCAAAAGAAAACCGAACAGGAAGAAGTAAAAGAAGAATTTACAGGTGCCAGAGAAGTAAAAATTGCCACAGCCAGATTGGGTGATATTTCCAGTTATATTGAATTCAGTGGAAATATAGAAGCAGAAAAAACGGTCAACATCTCACCGTCGATGTCCGGGAAAATCGATAAACTGATAGTGGATGTTGGAAGCATAGTTAAAAAAGGTGATCTACTGGCAAAGCTGGATGATACACAACTGAAACAAGCCCAAACCCAATATCTCAATATGGAAAAGAATTATAAAAGAATGCAGGAACTAAAGAGAACCGGAGCTATCGATGGAGCTACTTTCGACGAAGTGGAAACCGGATATAAAGTGGCAAAATCCTCTTATGAATTCACGCTGGAAAATACCGAGATAAAAGCTCCTATCAATGGTGTAATTACTGTAACCTATAAAAAGGAAGGCGAAAATTACGATGCCATGATGGATCCGATGCTGCTGAGGATGATGAACCTGGATAAGGTCAAGGCAAGGATTCAGGTTTCCGATGCTGATATAAATGAGATCAAGAAAGGACAGAAAGTAATTCTTTCCGTAAACAATTCCGATGAAGAATTTACAGGCAAAGTTTCGTTCGTATCTCCCGAAGCGGATGTGATGTCCGGAACTTTCAATGTGGAAATTGCTGTAACGAATAAAAGTAATATCCTGAAACACAACCAGTTCGCTCGCATTAAGGTTCTCACAGAAACGTCTGAAAATACGATAATTGTTCCACAACAGGCTATCCTGAATGCAGATCACGTTTTTACTATAGAAAATGATAAAGCAGTTAAAAAATATGTAACACTGGGCTTGGAAAATGAATACGAGATTGAAATCACAGAAGGACTACAGGAAGGCGAAACAGTAATTACTCAGGGAAATATCGGACTCTCCGAAGGTGATAAAGTTAAAATCAGCCGCTAAGTACACGAAGAACCACGAAGAAAGGAATGTGTATGTGAGAAATATAGGAGTGAGATTCTGATGTCCATAATCGCATTAACCACTGGCTTCAGCCGGTGGTAGAAAACAAGAAAAATAGTTCTTAACCGTTTTAACGGTTTCATAATGATAAGTGTTCCCAAGCCGGGGCTTAGGAACAAGGTGATCGGAAGGTTTTTGAATCCGTGTGAATCTGCCTGCCAATCCATAGTCTTAACGATGGCTGGTGAGCTAATAATTACAAAACCATCCACAAGGTCATTCTTTATCCGTGTTAATCCGTGAGCTAAAAAAAAGGTGGAAAAATGAAATTAGCAGAATTTTCAGTAAATAGACGAGTAACAATATTTATCATAACGGTACTCATTATAATTATGGGTGGGATATCTTTCTTCAGATTGGGTCTGGAAATATTCCCGGATATGGATTATCCGGTTATTTCGATTGTGACTCCCTATTACGGGGCTTCTCCGCAGGATGTTGAAGAGACAGTAACAGAAACGATCGAGACGGCAATTGCTTCTGTAAAAAACATAAAAACTATCAAGTCGGAAAGCCTGGAGAATGCTTCGTTGATAATGGTTGAATTCAATTGGGGAGCTAATCTGGATTTTGCAGCACAAGACCTGAGAGATGTGATCGATCAGATAACAGATTATCTCCCTGACGATGTATCCAGACCGCTGGTGATGAAATTCAATCTTTCTCAGATGCCGATATTGATGTATGGCGTAACCGGTGCGGAAAATACTTACGAACTCCGTAAAATACTGGAAGATGAAATATCCACAAAGCTCAAACACCTGAAAGGTGTTGGAACAGTGATGATATACGGTGGTGATGAACTGGAAAAACAGATCATCGTGGATAAAGAAAAGATCGAACAATATAATATTTCTATCGATGATATTGTGCAGATAGTAGCAGCAGGCAACCTGAATATGTCTGCCGGACACATCCAGAAAAGAAAAGACGAATACCTGCTGAGAACAATGGCTCAATACAAATCTATCGAAGAGATAAATAATTTGCCGATAAAGTTTACTAAAACCGGTAAAACAATTTATCTGAAAGACGTAGCTTCAGTGCAAGATGGCTTTAAAGAAAGACGTAATAGATTTAGAACTAATAAAACTCCCACAGCTATGATAATTGTTGCCAAGGAGTCCGGAGCAAATACTCTCACAGTAACGGACCTTGTAAAAAAAGAGGTCGTTCTTATAGAAGAAGAATTTAAAGATGACCTCGAATTCTACATGGTGATGGATATGGGACTTCCCATATCCAGAATTACTTCCGGAGCTGTATCCAACCTGATCGTTGGTGGTATACTCGCTATTGCTATCATGTTCTTGTTTCTTCGAAACTGGCGACCGACCCTGGCAATTTCATTGGCAATTCCCATTTCAGTAGTAGCTACATTCATTCCTATATATCTCGCTAATTTCACACTGAATATAATGACGCTGGGAGGTCTTGCCTTGGGTGTGGGAATGCTGGTGGATAACTCCATTGTGGTTATAGAAAATATCTATCGTCACCTGGAAATGGGAAAGAAAAAGTTCCAGGCTGCTAAGGTTGGTGCAAGTGAAGTTGCAATGGCTATCACAGCTTCCACACTCACTACTATCGCTGTATTCTTCCCGATGATCTTTGCCGAAGGGATGACAGGTATCCTGGTTCGTGGACTTGCACTTACGGTTGCATTTTCACTCGCTGCTTCACTCTTTGTTTCACTTACCATTGTGCCGGTGATCGCATCGATTATTTTTCGTAAGGCAAAAGACAGACCGCAGGTTGACAGATCGAAAACTTTTTTCGAAGGAATTAAAAACAGGTACAAGAAAATTCTAATCTGGGGATTGGCTCATAAAACTAAAACTCTTATAATAGTGGGAGTGCTTTTTCTGCTCACTCTTCTTATTCCAATTTTCGGTATCATTGGAACGGAATTCATGCCCGAACGCGATATTCCTTTTATGGTACTGAATGTAAAGATGCCAACAGGAACTCCTCTGGATGAATCCGATGCTGTTATCAAGCAGCTCGAAGACGTCTTTCTTGAAACAGAAGGAGTGATGAATGTAATGGCAATGGTTGGTCCGATGAGTGATGCCCAGGCATTGGCAGATCCAACAAATCCACAGGAAGTGAACGAATCACAGGTATTTGTAAGGTTACATGAACAATCTGACCGCGACTTGACCTATAAAGAAATACAAGAACAGGTTCGCAAAAAACTTCCAAAAGTAGAAGGTGCGGAATTCAACTTTATGTCCAGCGAAGAGATGATGGGTGGAGGAGGAGCCAAACCAATTGAGGTTAGTATTTATGGAAAAGATCTGGATAAGTTGAAAGAAATCTCTATGTTGATAGAAAAACGCATGAACAAAGTGGAACATGTCACGGATGTTGTTAACAGCATGAAGGAAGGAAAACCTGAATATCATATTGTTATTGATAAAGATAAAGCTTTCAAATACGGCCTAACAGCCACACAGATCGCATCTTCCATTAAAACTTCTTCTCTGGGAACGCTTTGTGGAATCTTCCGAAAAAGTGGGGAAGAGATAGACATCACAGTACGCCTGGAAGAAGAAAAACGCAATAGCTTTGAAGATATAATGCATTTTTCAATAATCTCTCCAATGGGATTTTCTGTACCATTAAACCAGATAGCTCACCTGGAACCGGCTGAAGGACCACGCAAAATAACTCACGAAAAACAGAGCAGGAAAGTTCTGATCACTGCGAGCGTGACCGGTACGAATGATATGGGTGGAACCGTGAAAAATATTCAAACTGCCATTGCTGATATCGAGGAGAATCTTCCTTCGGGCTATTATTTGGATTTTGGTGGAGCTTACGAAGATATGCAGGAAGCATTTGTAACTCTGGGACTGGCACTTCTGCTGGCTATTATTCTGGTTTATAGTGTAATGGCATCTCAATTTGAATCGCTGCGGCAGCCGTTCATAGTGATGTTCACAATGCCGCTGGCAATTATCGGGGTAATGCTGATATTAGGGATTACAGGAACAACCCTATCCGTAGTTAGTTTCGTAGGAGTGATTATTCTGGCAGGTATTGTTGTAAATAACGGTATCGTGCTCATCGACCATATTAATCAATTGCGGATGAGTGGAATGGTGAAATATGAAGCTATCCTGCAGGGTGGTATGGACAGGCTTCGCCCGGTTCTGATAACTGCTCTTACTACAATAGGCGGGATGCTGCCTATGGCTATCAGCAGTGGTGAAGGTTCCGAGCTGAAATCTCCCATGGCTCTCACGGTTATCGGTGGTCTTATCAGTGCTACATTCCTTACATTGATAGTTATTCCCATAATATATAGTATTATTGCAAAAAGGAAAAAGAGAATAGAAGAATAGATTGGATAACTCACCCCCTGCCCCTCTCTTTGCTATAAGAGAGGGGAGATAGGGAAGATATGAATGAACTGTCTTTGCGAATGGTTATCGGATCGAACCCGACTCGG
>JAIORR010000327.1 GCA_021108055.1 Candidatus Cloacimonadota bacterium | reverse complement strand
TTGAAAAAGTTCAGCAGGAAGAGAAGTCTTCTAAACTTTTTCAAGGTAAAGGGAATTAATGCAAATAGCAGTTGATCTTCATTCTCATTCCGGTTATGCAGGCGGGGTGGGGCAGATAGAGTTATCGGACGTTTCCCGTGCAATGAAGCTGAAAGGCATCGATGTATTCGGAACGGGTGACTGCCTTTTTCCTCCTCGAACAGAAGAATTGAGAAAACAGCTTTCGGAAGTTTCTTCCGGATTATTTTCACTTTCGCATGATCCCAGTAAATTTCTGCTTCAAACAGAAGTGATCTTTTCCACAAAATTAGCTCATAAAAAGAATAAAACCATTGCTCATCATTTGATATTTTTCCCGGATTATATTTCGATATACAAGATGCAGAAGCTGATGAAAAAATGGGGAATGAAAAATACTATCGGCAGACCTTTTATTACCAGCACAGAACAACCGGAAATGGAAGAACAACTCTTTGAGATCAGAAATATCCATCCGCTTATCGAGGTTGTGCCGGCACACGTCATGACGCCCGATGGGATCTTTGGAAGTAAAAATGACCTTGATGAACTGATAGAATTTTATGGCAGCTTTCTTCCCAATATCCGCATCATCGAAACCGGATTGAGTGCCGATCCGGCAATGTTAAAAAAAATTCCGGACCTGAAAAAACTTACATTTATTTCAAACAGTGATTGTCACAGTTCTGCACTAAATCGTATTGGCAGAGAGTTTACAATGATAAATGTTGAAGATGCAGATTATCCGAACATCATAGATTCTCTGCGAAAAAACAAGGTTTCACTCACCGCAGAATTCAATCCTGCAGAAGGAAGATATTTCTTAACCGGTCATCGTGCAGAGAGAAAAGACCATACACAAAATGTGTTTTTTAAAGAAGACATTCCGGCGGATCTGATATGTCCGGAATGCGGCAGGAAAATGTTCCTCGGTGTTCATCAAAGATGCAAACAACTTCAAGATATTAACTGTAAACCCATTCCCAGAAAATTCATGCATCTTGTTCCATTGGTGGAAGTTATAGCTGCTTCGATGGACATGAAAAGTGTTACTTCCAAAAAAGTGATTCAAACATTTGAAACGATAATGAATATCTTCCCTTCCGAAATTGCTCTCTGGCGTTCTGACAGGCTGGAAGTTCTACTTGACAAATGCATTCCCCCAAAAACTATCAACCGGATTCTTGCCGTTCAAAGCGGTGATTTTATATTTGACCCGCCCGGATTTGACGGGATTTATGGGAAATTGAAAATAGGAGTTTTTTAATGAATACGAAATTATTGATCGGTCGCAGAAATAAATTGGCAAAAGGTTTGGATATTGCGGAGATTGTTATAATTTTTGCTTCATCGATGCCGGATTATCCGCGCTATTTTCTTCAGGATAACAATTTTTTATATTTCACAGGACTCGATATTCCTGATGCCGTGGTTATATTTAAGAAACTTAAAAATAAGATATATTCCGAGCTTTTCATTGAACGTGGAATTCCGGAAAGAGAAGTGTGGGAAGGAAAAAAACTTTCCAGGGAAAAAGCAAAAGAGATTTCCGGGATCGATTCTATTTCTTACTTAGATGAATTTGAGCGAAAAATAAATCTTCATCTAAATGGTTCAAAGAAGTGTTTTGTAAATACTAATAGCGGAGATATTTCCGAGCCTTTAAATAAAAAACAGGTATTTGTACAAAAGGTCAGGGAGAGGTTTTCGCATATCTTGTTTGCAGATATTTCAGGATTGATCAGACCTTGTAGAACGATTAAAGAAAAATGGGAGATCAGCCAGATTCAAAAAGCTATCGATATTACCGGAGATGGAATTAAAAGTATAATTGAAAAAGCAAAACCCGGAATGATGGAGTACGAACTGGAAGCGATCCTGCAATATGAGATCACACGAAATGGACTCAGGCATATGGGCTTCAAACCGATTATTGCAGCCGGAGGTAATGCGGCAACTCTTCATTATGAAGCAAATAATTCCAGGATAGGAAAGGATGAAATGGTGCTTCTCGATGTGGGTGCAGCCTGCAATAATTATAGTGCCGATATTTCACGGACTTTTCCTGTTTCGGGAAAATTCACAAAACGGCAGAAAGCAGTTTATCAAGAGGTTTTAAATGTAAATAAAGCTATCATTAAAATAGTTAAACCCGGTGTGAGTTTGCCCGATCTGAACAAGAAAACTGTTGAATTGATTTCCGATGCATTGGTTCGATTAAAGCTTATTAAAGATAAAAAAGATTATCAGAAATATTTTATGCACAATGTCAGTCACCATCTCGGGATGGATACACATGATGTAGGAGGCAGGGATTCTGTCCTGAAAGCAGGAAACGTTATCACTGTGGAACCAGGAATTTATATTCCGGAAGAAAAGATCGGGGTACGCATCGAAGATGATATCCTGGTTACAAAAGACGGATATAAGAATCTTTCTAAAAAAATTCCCAAAGAAATTGAAGAACTGGAAATTTGAGATAGTTGGTATTAATGGATTCCCACCTCCGTGGGAATGACAGGAAAAAAGTAGGGATGACAGGAAAAAACTTAGTGATGCTTCGTGCTCTTAGTGGCTAAATGAGGGGAAAAATGAAAAAAGCAATTTATCCGGGAACGTTCGATCCCATAACGAACGGTCATATCGATGTCCTAAAAAAAGCAGCAAACGTATTTGATGAAGTTATTCTTGCAGTTGCAGATAATACCGGAAAGAAGACGATTTTCAACCTGGATGAAAGAGTGCGGCTTTGTGAAGAAGCATTAAAAGAATTTCCAGGCATCAAAGTTATGAAGTTTGATGGGCTGGTGGTAGATTTTGCAAAAGAAGTGGGAGCAGTGGCGATGATACGCGGTTTGCGGGCAGTTTCCGATTTTGAATATGAACTTTCACTTGCTTTGATGAACAAGAAGTTGAATTCGGAAGTTCATACTGTATTCTTTGTACCGGATAATAAATATCTGTACCTTAGTTCAACAATGATACGTCAGGTTGTTTCACTGGGTGGTAATATCAGGGATTTGATCCCAGAATGTGTGGAAAAAGCATTAAAAATAAAAATAAAATAATAGGAGTAAACATGCAAAAGCAAAAGAAATTAAATATCAAATTAGATGAAAAAATCGGTGAAGGTGTCTATTCTAATTTTTTCATGATAACAAATTCACCTTCGGAGTTCGTTATCGATTTTGGCAGGATAGTTCCCGGCTTGCCGAGTGCAAAAATATACAGCAGAATATTCACGACTCCTCAACATGCAAAACAGTTCCTTAATATTCTTAAACAGAATATAGAAAACTTTGAAGACAAGAATGGAGAGATTAATCTGCCGGGTAAACCAGAGGAAAAAGATATTGGATTTAAAGCTACAGGACAAAATTCTTGACTGATGATGAGCATAAATAGTTTTTGATTTTTCTTGAATTTTTATAGATAAATAAGGTAAATAGAAGGAGTCGTGAAATAATGAAGAACAAGAAAATTCGCGGATTGATTATTGTTGTTGTTCTGCTTGTTACAGCATATTTCTTTGCCCCGCTGGTTATTCCAAACTTGCCTTCATTCTGGACAAGTAAACGTTTGAAATTAGGTTTGGACTTGCAGGGTGGATCGCAAATACAACTGGAAGTTGATTATTCGCAACTTAAACTTTCTGAAAAAGAAAAAGAAGATGCTGTGAAAACTGCACTGGAGATCATCAGAAACCGTATCGACCAGTTCGGAGTTGCAGAACCTACTCTGCAGAGAGTTGGAAACACAAATAGGATAATCATTCAACTTCCCGGATTAAAAGACCCGGGTAGAGCAAAAGAACTTATCGGTAAAACTGCAATGCTGGAATTCAAGCTTGTAGCTTCTACAGAACAATTCAAAGAGACATACGAAAGCCTGGATAAATATCTTGAGGAAAACCTGGAGAAGTATGATTTCCTTGAAGAATTTGCAGATATAGAAGAAGATGAAGAAGTTGTAGATATCCTCGAAACAGAAGAAGTTGACGAAGAAGAATTTGAAATGGAGATGAGAATTTTCACTGATCTCACAACTTCCGAAGAAGGATACCCGATGGTTATAGATTACAAGTATATTGCTACCCTTAAAAGACTTCTTAAAGATGAAGATTTCTTAAAGAATGTTCCGGAAGGTTTGCAGATCGCCATCGAAAAAGAAAATAAGAATGATCTGTATGGACCACGAAGAATTTTCATTCTTCACAAACGTGCAGAGCTCACAGGAAAATATCTTGAAAACGCACAAACAAAGATCGGGCAAGGTTATGCTCCCAAAGATCAAGGTCCTTACATCGCTCTGAAATTTAATAAAACAGGTGCGAGAAAATTTAAAACAATAACAGGACAGAACATAGATAAGAAACTTGCTATCCTTCTGGATAACGTGGTTTATATGGACCCGGTAATTCAATCGAGGATACCAAATGGTGAAGCTCGAATAACAGGTCAGTTCACAATTGAAGAAACTCATGATATGGTGATAGTTCTTAATGCCGGTAGTCTTCCGGCTCCTGTTAATATCATCGAAGAAAGAACAGTGGGACCAACTCTTGGTTCTGATAGTATAAAAGCAGGTATTCTCGCTGCTATTATCGGAATGATTGTAGTTGTTCTCTTTATGATAATTTATTATGGACTTTCCGGTTTTGTTGCAGATATTGCTGTTTTGGTTAACATCGGTTTTATTATCGCCGTAATGACGATGCTGGAAGGAACGCTTACAATGCCCGGTATTGCTGGTATGATCTTGACCATTGGTATGGCAGTGGATGCGAATGTGATCATCTTTGAGAGAATAAGAGAGAACCTGAAACTTGGAAAGACAGTACGAACTGCTGTGGACGGCGGTTTCTCCAGAGCACTGGTCACTATTCTGGATGCAAATATCACCACTCTTATTACAGCTCTGGTTCTATATCAATTTGGGACAGGTCCGATAAGAGGTTTTGCTGTTACTCTTTCGATTGGTATTGTTGGATCGATGTTTGCTTCGATCATATTAGCAAAAGCGATATTTGATGGATTCATTACGAATACAGCTCGTGAAAAATTGAGTATTTAGGGGGATCGATGAGATTTTTTGGAGAAACAAAAATAGATTTTATTAAAAAAAGAAAACTCGCTTTTATGATTTCAATATTTGTGATAATTGCAGGATTCGTCTCTTTAGGAATAAATAAAGGGCCAAAATACGGAATCGATTTCACCGGTGGGGTTTCTTTGGAATTAGACCTGACTCCTGTAAATGAAAATGGGAAAATCGTCGAGATCCAGAAGATAAGAGATATACTTGCCGAAGAAGGTTTTGAAAGTACGGAAATACAGGAAATCAAAGATGCCGGAGGACGCAGCCTGGTTCTTATAAAAACACAGACTATCAGTAGTGCCGGGGAAAAAACAAGTAATTTAATAGTTGAAACTATTAAAAAACATTTTCCTGAAAACGTAAATCCGGAAACAATGATAAGACTGCAGGAAGAAGTGGGTCCGAGAATTGGGGGAGAATTAAAAGAAAAAGCAATCCTTGCGATTTTCTGGGCACTTCTCGGTATAATTATTTATATCTGGTGGCGGTTTGAATTTACTTTTGGTCTGGCCGCAGTTACTGCTCTTTTTCATGACATTCTTATAACTATCGGGATATTGTCTATCATAGGAGTTGAAATTAACCTCACGATCGTTGCTGCACTTCTGATGATCGTTGGTTATTCTTTGAACGATACGATCGTTGTTTTCGATAGAATTCGTGAAGACCTGAAAATTTACAGGAGGGAATCATACGAAAGTGTTATTAATCATAGTATTAATGAAACTCTCAGTAGGACGATCATTACTTCACTCACAACATTTATAGTAGTGTTAAGTTTGTATATTTTCGGTGGATCAGTTATTCACGATTTTGCTTTTGCCATGCTTATTGGAGTTGTTGTAGGTACATATTCATCTATCTTTATAGCAAGTCCGCTTATGGTGGAACATTTCAATAGAAGACAGAAAAGAGTGGGAACGAAGAAAACAGGTAGAAGATAATAAAAGACAGATAAATATGAAGCTGTTCGATCTTTCGAGCAGCTTTTTTTATGCATACCATAAATACATTTCAATTTGAAATTAGTTGTTTATTTA
>JAIORR010000368.1 GCA_021108055.1 Candidatus Cloacimonadota bacterium | reverse complement strand
GGAAGTGAATATTGCAGCGATTGCACAGATGAATTCGGCTATCGGAAAAGATATTCTCACATTATAAAAGAAACCAAAGAACAACTGATCAGGCAGATGGCTATTTCCGAAGAAGAAGCAGAAAAAATGGCTGTAGAGAATGTGGCGAAAATTCCCTTCTGGGCTAAGAAAGAAAAAATGATGCTTTCCAAAAAAAAGATAATCATCACCGATGTAGGCAGCACAACCACAAAAGCACTGCTTCTGCAAAAATATGATTCACAGTATAAAATTGCCGGACTGCAACATGCTGCCACCACGGTGGAAAAGCCAACAGAAGACGTAAATATCGGTGTTTTTGAAGCAGTAAGAAAACTGGAAAAAGAAGCCGGTGTTTCGCTTCTTGTCCCGAATGCGTCACCCGATAATTTCCAGCTTAACGAGGATACACTATATATTTCCACTTCCAGTGCCGGCGGCGGCTTGCAGATACTGGTCATCGGGCTTACTTTATTCGATTCTGCCAGCAGCGGAAAGCGTACCGCTTATGGTGCCGGCGGAGTTATTCTGGATACCTTTGCCATCGATGATAAACGCAGCAGTCTGGAGCAGATGACGGCAATGGCTATTCTGCACCCGGATATTATACTTATGTGTGGTGGTGTGGACGGCGGTGCAATTGCTTCAATTTTAAGGTTGGGTGAAATATTGCAACTGGCAAATCCTAAACCGAAATTCGGAGATAAAAATGAGATCCCACTCGTCTTTGCAGGCAATAAAGAAGCTCAATCATTTATTGCAGGATTGTTCCGAAAGAAATTCGATCTTTATATAGCTCCCAACCTCCGCCCCACCTTAACCGAGGAAAACCTGCAGCCGGCACGCGAAAAGATCCATAAACTTTTCATGGATAACGTAATGGAACAGGCTCCCGGATATTCCAAGCTCAAAACCCGCGTGGCAGATGATATTATTCCCACTCCCACCGGCGTGATCCGCTCACTGCAACTGGTAAGCGAGCAACTCGATGAAAACGTAATGACCGTGGATATCGGGGGAGCAACCACCGATATTTTTTCTAATATTCTGGGAGAATATTTCCGTACAGTAAGTGCCAATTACGGTATGAGTTACAGCATCTCGAACGTCCTTAAAGATACCGCTTATGAAAATGTAAAAAAATGGCTGCCGGATAATTTCGAGGAAAATTATATTCTAAACTATATTGCCAATAAAATGTTATATCCCACCTACAATCCTACCGATCAATGCCAGAATGCTATCGAACATGCACTGGCACGCGAGGCGATATTGATGTCCAAAAAACAGCATCTGGAAATGAATTTCAATACGAAGCAGATCGGATTCCTGGATAAAATAGCACAAAAACATAAGGACCTGGAAAAGATCACAGAAACATTCTATTTTGAAAAAGCCCTGGAAAGCAGGAAGTTCCACATGTATGATATCAACATCCTTATCGGTTCCGGCGGTGTTCTGGCACATACGGATAACAACCGGCAGGCACTGGCAATTATTTATGACGGTTTCCGACCGGAAGGCATCACCGAGATCTGGAAAGATAAACATTTCATCTCTCCTCACCTGGGAAAGTTAAGCGCTGTCGATGAAACACTCGCTTCGCGTTTACTTATGGAAGAGTGTTTTGAAAAACTCGGATTGGTGATACGACCGATGGGCAAAAAGTGGAAAGAAAATGTCACTATAATGAATATCGAAATTGACGGAAAAAAGGAAGTTATCAAAGTAAACGATGTTTTCTATTTTCCCAATGAAACAGGAAAAGAAAGGAAAGTTTCTATCTTCCTTGAAAAAGGATTTTACATAAACGAAGAAAATATAGATCCCAATTTCTCTACCGAACTTCCCATCTTTATAGATGCCGGTATGCAGTTAGATTTCAAGGTTGAAAATGAAAAACTGAACCTTTACAAATTTGATTCATCGCCTCAGGAACTTGAAGCGGATTTTATGGCTTTTATCCGGAAGAACCCGATCAAAAAAGGAAAGCAGACTCACAAAGTCGAACTGCCGTATAAAGGAAATATCCTGGTTAAAAAAGGAGATACTGTAACGCCGGATACCATTATTGGCGAAAATCTCTACGACCCACCCAGAGTTTATGTGATCTCGCTTTTCGATAAAACCTATCTGCACCTGAATCCAGAAAATATCGAAAAATCTCTCAAGATCAAAGAAGGTGAAGAAGTAAAATACGGTCAGCGAATTGCTGAGATCGGTTCCAGAACCTTGATAGATGAACTTCAGTTCCAGCATTTCTATTTCGATTCACCGGTACGTGGTCGGGTGGAAAAGATAAACTTCGATTCCGGAACAATTATTATGCGCGAGATTCAGGATTATTCTACAAAACCAAAAATAATGAACGTTGCCAAAAAACTGAATATCAAACCCAAGATGATAACCCGTTATTTAAAGAAAAGCCTGAATGATTTTGTCTATGCGGGAGAGCAGGTTGCTTCCAAAATAATCGATGTGCAGGGTTCCGGCTTTCCGATGGTAGTTTCCGCTCCAACCACGGGAACCATTAAAAAGATCGATACGGAAAACGGTACGGTCACCATCCAATATGACAAAGATCCATACAATCGTTTTGCAGGAATAAATGGAAAAATCATAGAGATCGAGCCAGAGCTTTCTGCAATAATTTCTTATGAAGGTTCCACCCTGATGGGCATCATCGGGTTCGGCTCGGAAAGTCGGGGAAACTTGAAATATCTGGAAGATGTTAAAAATATTGAGAAATGCGGTGAAGAAGATATAGTCATCATCCCTGAAAAAATCGATATTTCTTTCCTGAAAAAAGCGGAAAAGAAGAAAGTGAAAGGAGTGATCGCAGCTTCCATCGATAACAAAGACCTGGTAGAATTCATCGGTGAAGATATCGGTGTAGCACTTACAGGGAATGAAAATATTCCCTTCCCGCTGATAATAACGGAAGGTTTCGGTAACTTTAAAATGGATAGTGATTACAGTAAATTCTTCAAAGAACACGATGGAAATATGATCTACATCAATGGTCATACCCAGATAAGAGCAGGAGTTACAAGACCGAAGATGATCGTGATGGAAAAATAACAAAACCTGGTGAAACTTCGGCAACTGCCGGATTCAGGTTTCACAATAAATAAAAAATCTTGACTTGAAACATATTAAACTTTTGTTTCAAATCCAAAAAAAGGGAGGTAAATTATGTATGATGATGTATATTCAACGGAATCCGTCGCTGGATTAGGTATCGTTTTCTGGATTATTTATTCCGCAGTACTTATTTTTATGATCATTGTTCAATGGAAAATCTATGTGAAAGCAGGGAAACCAGGCTGGGGTTGTATTATTCCAATCTATAATACTATTTTACAGTTGCAGATTGCCTGCCGTCCGATCTGGTGGATATTTCTTATGCTTATCCCTGTTGTGAATGTTGTTATTGCTATTATCATATTATTTGATATTGCAAAAGCGTTCGGAAAAGGTGGTGGTTTTGCTATTGGAATGCTTCTGCTTCCAATTATTTTCTTCCCTATCCTGGCTTTTGATTCTTCCGGATATACAGAGATTGAACATTAAAAAAAGAGAAAAGTATTTTCCTGTATTAATTTAAAAATCCGGTAAAACAAGAAATGAAATTGCTTAGAATTTTGCTCATTATTTTAATTTCGTTAGTTCTACTGAACTGTACAAAAGATAAGAAGAAGGAAGAACCGGAAACACTAATTTTCATTGTAGATAGTCTTTTAATTGGTAAACGATATACAAATGAAGAAATTGGTGTTTCCTTCTGCCCTCCCAAAGAATGGAATCAGTTAAGCGCTGAACTGATGAGATCTATTGAACAATCTTTGCAGGAAATGGAAGATTCATCATCTGTAGATATCATACTTCAAAATGTTTTTTTGAATCAGAAAAATTCCTGCATTTGCTTTTTATCCACTTTCCAGAAGACAATGCCGGCAGCACAAATTAGGAATACATATTTAACGGAACTTTATGCTGGTGATATTCAGGGTTCTATTAATGAAGGATCATATATGTATAACGGGGTCAACATCCGGCAGATCATCCATGTGCAGGACGACCAGGTAACTATCAAGCTGGTCTGCATTTCTGATGATGAGCACATCTTCATGCTGGATTACATAGTACCATCAAAATTTTATGAACAATATATAAGGTCGATCGAATCTTCGATAGGAACTCTTATAAAAAATAAAAGGAGAGAAAACAAATGAAAAAAATTACAATTATCATCATGCTTGTTACACTCTTAGGCCTGGTGGGATGTGCAACTCATATCCACACCGTTGGCAATGGTGCGCAAGGCAGTCAGACTTTTGAAACCCGTCAATGGTACGCTCTATTCGGGCTTGTACCTCTGAACGAAGTTGACACAAACTCAATAGCGAGCAATGCTACAGATTACGAGATCAAAACAGAACAGGGTGCATTGGATATTATCTTGAATATGTTTACCGGTTGTATTACTGTCTATTCAAGAACCGTTACAGTTACTAAATAAAACCGGAAATTATGGCTTTATAAAAGACTCTTCAGACCGGAGAGTCTTTCTTCTTTTTTTTGAAAATGTGAATCACCAACTCCAGCATGATTTTCGTTAATAATAATACAGAAAAAAAAATAGGAGATGAAAAAATGAAATATTTGATTCTTATAATTTCGTTAATATTGTTTATAAGCTGTTCCAATAAACAAAAAGAAGAAGAAATTCTTTTTAGCGAAACGATAACAATGTTTAAAGAGCACGCCAACATTGATAGCTTACCAAAAGAAGCGATTACTAAACTTAATGTTATTTTATCAAAATTCCCGGATTCAAAATTAGCTGAAAGTATCGAATCAGGGGAAAAGAAATTTTTAGTTAATGATCATGGATTTCTGACATATTATGAAATTTTAGAGTTAGATAAAGATTTAATAAAAAATGAGAAAGCTCACATTTTGTTTGATGAAGCTTGTAGATTATTGAGTACTTCATCAAATGAAGATAGTATTTCAGCTAAAGCAGTGCTGAAAATAAAAACGATCATAATAGATTATCCTAAAACAAAACTTGCCAAAAGCCTGGAATTGAATGTGCAGAAAATCCCACTATATAATTCGGAACCATTAACCTTTTCTGAATTAGTAGAATTAGATGATAAATTAATATCGACAAAGAAAGCAAATAAGCTTGAAATCACAGGAACACTTATGAATTTTGCTGCTTCCAGCAAAGCATATTACAAAACACCCAGATCACATGGAGGTGGAGATAAGAGTTTTAAAGGGTTAATAAACGGATGGATTCCTAAACATCAGTTATCTTCTGATAATTCTTATATTAAAACAAAATATAGCGTTGTTAAAATGGAAGATAGCTATGTTATCTTCCAGGGAGAAAGCAAGTTCTGGAAGGTACAAATGAAAGTAACTTGTGATGATATTGAACTTTTATCAATTAAGAGGAATAAATAGTTTTTTAAAGTATGAAACGCCAGGGTACCAGTATAATTTTCGTAAACGATGAGAATAAGGTTCTCCTTTTCCTGCGGGATGACAAACCCGACCTGCCTTATCGCAATATGTGGGATGTTCCCGGTGGACATGTAGAGCCGGATGAAACTCCCGAAGAATGCATCGTCCGTGAAATGAAAGAAGAGATGAATCTCGATCTGAAGGATTTTCAGCTTCTCTGCGAAAAAGAATTCGATGACCGCATTGAATACACCTATTGGAAAAAAGCCGATCTGAACATCGATGAGATCGATCTGATGGAAGGACAATGCCTGAAATGGTTCACACGGCAGGAAGCTGCTGAAACAGAGCTGGCTTACGGGTTCAACGAAATTGTGGAAGAGTTTTTTATTTTTTTAACATAGCTCCGGTTTTGATACAAGATTACAATAATATTTTCCCTCATATTGGGAAAATATAGCCTTCCTCTTTTTGAGAAGTTGAATTTTTCAACACAATTGCATAAGCAAGTTCAACTTGCAAGCAATTCCAGATCATTTATTCCCAGCCCAAAGAACCGGGCTATTTTTTTGTTTACATCTATTTGACTTCTCTTTACCTCGAAGAGGTTCTATAAAATAGCCGCCGGTGAAACCGGTGGTACATAAGGGAAAAAGCCAATCA
>JAIORR010000363.1 GCA_021108055.1 Candidatus Cloacimonadota bacterium | reverse complement strand
GAATTCGTGTAAGGCGGTTCTTGCCACTTTACTTTTTTCAGATATTTGGAAAGTGCGGTGTTTACAGCTTCTTCGCCGATATAATCCTGCAGCGCATACATCACGATCGCACCTTTATTATAATGAATATAATTCTGATTTTCCACTTTATAAAGCGGCATTTCTTTCTGCGATTCGTTCCCTCTACCTGTCAAATAACTGTCCGTTTCGTGCTGCAGAAACTTCTTTATCTTATCGATTCCGTATTCCTTTTCCATCACCATCAAAGAGGAATATTGCGCCAAAGCTTCCGACATCAAAACCGCTCCTTGAACATTTCCGCCGATTACCTGATGTGCCCACCACTGATGAGCAAGTTCGTGCGAAGTTACCCAAAACGGATAATCTATCTCATCTTCTGTTACATCGGCGACAAAACCAATACCTTCGGAATAGGGAATCGTATTCGGGAAAGATTGGGCGAAAGTTTCGTAGCGGGGAAATTCCAAAATGCGAACCTGTTTATGCGGATATTCTCCGAAATTTTCGGTAAAATAAGAAAGCGATCTTTGCAGAGATTTTATCATTCTTTTGATATTATACGGATGTTTCTCATCATAATAAATCTCGATCTTCACTTCTTTCCCATCATTTGAAATCCATTTATCCTCAGCAATTTCATAATCCGCAGAAACAAAAGCATAGAAATTCAGAATCGGATGATCCATCTTATAATGGTAATAATTTCTGCCGTTTTCGTTCCACTCTTTTTGAACATATCCGGGAGTAATGGCGATCTGATCTTCGGAAGTGCTGACAGTCGCTTCAAAATTTACCCAATCGGAATCTCTGGAAATATAATGATTCATTCGGGCTTTGGCGTCGTTCACATCTGCCATTCGTTCGACGGGTGGAAGACCGTATTTTTTCCGCTGCTTTTCGTCTTGCACTTCATATCTTGAGGAATAGCCCAAAGAAGGCATAAACAATCCATTATTAATGAAAGTTCCGTTGCTGACAATTCTTGTAGTCGGCTTAAAATTCTTTCTGCGTGATGAGAAATTAAAAGTCATTTCCATTGTTTCATTGGGCTGCAAAGGCTCTGCCAGTTTACAAATATAATAACCAAAATCATCATCTTTCAGAACTTCTTCGTAATCCACCGAAAGATCGAATGAATTGAAAATTAAATCTGTATTCAGCATATAATGAAGCGAGTCGATCGGCAGATCGGTTTTATTTTTCAATACCATTGTTCCTCGGAAATCTCCTGCTTGTTTATGCGGATAAAGATCGACTTCCAGATTTACATCCGTGATCCGAGGTTGAGGAATTCCATCGTATTTCTTATACAGATTTTCGTATTCTACGGATTGTTTGATATTTTCTCTTTTTGATGTGAATTCTTCCAAAATATTTGTATTGTAGAATATGAAGCTTCCTGTTCCAATAAAACCAGCAAGAAGCAAACTGCTCCAAATAATAACGGGTTTTGCAATACGACTTTTTGCATATTTCATTCTCGTTTTGAATTTGGTTTCGTTACCTCGAATATAAAACAGAAAGGAGATGGTCAGTAATATGAGAGCAAAAAACAGCCAGTAGCTTCTGAACCACAGGAATTCCTTTAGAAAGTTACCGTATCCGTTCATATCGCTATAAATATAACTGCCGCCTTTTCCAAACAGAAGAAGATTATGTTCCAAACCGAAAGCGGAGGATTTTCCAATGAAAACATAAATTCCAATAACCAATAAATGCCCGAAATATTTGTGATTCACCAAAATATGAATGAAGAAAGCAAGTGCTGCAAACAAGAACAAATGAATGCTTCCCAAACCGAGTTCCGAAAAATATTGTTTCAAATCGATGTCGTAAAAACCGTTTGATAATTGCAGAATAACTCCCATTACAGCAGAAAGGATGTAAAGAACAAATGGCACAAAAACCACGGCAATGTATTTGGGAATTAATAATACATAATTTTTTACAGGTAAGGAATCGAAGATTGCGTTTATATGCTGCTCCCGTTCCCGCCACAAAAGTTCGCCCGAATAGACCACGATCAAAATTATACTTAACACACGGAATGCCGAATTTATCATCGCCATCACGGTGTAAGTCACAAGCTTTGTGGGAGTGGAATATATCTTTCCCGCTTGAGCGAGAAACACAGCAACGAGGATGAGTCCTGCCAAAGTTATTGCTATGAATTGAGGATTCTTTATGATTCCTGAAATTTCCATTTTTGTAAAACTGATTATTTGTCTTAAGGAATGAGAAAAACCGAAATTTCTTTGAACTTTCGGAAGTTTTGTTTTTCTGATTTCCAGTTCTGTTTCTTGAGGAATTTCTTTTTTCCCGGATTTCCTTGTCTTTGTAAAAAAAGTAAATGAAAAGTTGAAATATGAAATTGTTAGTATCAAAAAACCAACTCCCATCCAGATCAACCTGTTCAATAAAATCAATCCCGTGAAACCGATAAGGCGTGAATTTTGTTCGGCGATTGTCCAATATTCGGTGTGAATCATTGCAGTAGCAATACCGAACGGATCCAAAAGAGCTGCCAAAGTTTTGTACTCCAATTGTTCCATCAAACTTGATGCAATGATGTATCCTGTGAAAAGCAAAATACCGCCGATATACACAGGCAGCATTTTTCGAGTGAATATCACCAAGGCAAAGAATATACTTCCTGCAAAAATTAAGTTCGGAATGACGGATACGAAATACGGCATAATATAATATGATAAATGAAAGTTTCCGAAATATGCTTTCTGAACCCAAGGGCTTATACTTACAGCATACATTCCGAGAGCCATTAATAGGAAAATTCCGGTAAGGATCACTATGTTGGCGGAAAATCTTCCCATCAAATACGAGAATTTTGAAAGTGGTTTAGAAAAGAACAAAGCGTAAATCTTGTGCTCGAAATCACGATAAAGGGAATTTCCCATAAATGCTGCTACAATGAAGAGTCCGAATAAACTCATTATACTGATGATTATATAATTGAATATCGGTGAATTATACAAAATCTTTTCGCTACCCGGTCCAAAACTGACATTAACTCCGCCGAATAAACCCGCTGCTGCTCCCACGATTAGATATCCCAGAACAAAGAAAACCGCTCCGTAAATGTAGGTGGAAATTTTTGATAATCTGTATTTTATTTCAAATGAAAAAACTTCTTTGAACATAATAGCTCCTTGAATATTTACCTTGAAAACGCTTCTTACATTTCAAGCTTCTTGTTAAGTGCTTTCAAGGTTATTTGCTGCTTTCTTCCTGAAAGAGTCAATTGAGAGAAACGTGAGAGAGACTTTTTTCAGGGTTGGTTCAATCTACATCTTTTTCGGGAATTACGGAAAAATAAACATCTTCCAGATTCGGTTGGATTTCTTTGAAATTGTCACCTGGATCAGTTTCGCTGAAAATATGTATTTGACGTTTCCCCATATAAAGCCGTGAGGAGATTACATTATATTTGGTTTTGTACTCATCGAGTTGATTGCTCTCAATTACTTTGCTACGAATATTTCCGTTCAGTTCTTCGATAGCTTCCAAAGGATTTTTGGTTAGTAAAAGTTCACCTTTATCGATGATCGCCATATCCGAGCATAGATCGCTGACATCGTCCACAATATGCGTGGAAAGTATCACGATCATATTTTCACCGATCTCGCTCAATAGGTTGTGAAAGTGATGTCTTTCTTTGGGATCGAGTCCGGCTGTCGGCTCATCCACGATCAGAAGTTCCGGATCTCCGAGAAGTGCCTGTGCGATTCCGAGACGCTGTTTCATCCCACCCGAAAAACTTCCGAGTTTTTTCTTTTTATACTCTGACAAATTTACTCTATCGAGCATTGCATTTACGATCTCTTTTCTTTCGGAATGTTTGGAAATTCCTTTGAGAACTGCAAAATGACTGAGCATATCGCCGGCTGTAACTTTGGGATAAAAGTCGAATTCCTGTGGCAAAAAACCGAGTATTTCCCTTACTTTCTCTTTTTCTTTCAGAATATTCAGATCACCGAGAAAAGCTGTTCCTTCATCTGCGTTTTGTAAAGTTGCGAGCGTTCTCATCAGAGTGGATTTTCCTGCTCCGTTCGGACCGAGAAGACCGAACATTCCGCTGCCGATCGTCAGATCGATATTCTTGAGAGCCTGCACTCCGTTCGGATAAGTTTTCGATAGATTTTTTATGACGAGTTGGTTCATATTTTTTTCTCCTTTTTTTAGAGAAACATCGGAATGTCCGAAAGGTCTTCCGATTGTTTTGTCTCTCCACATTCCGAAGAACTTACGCATTTTCGGAAGTTATTAATCAACTATTTCAAGATTTCATTTCTCACTCTATTAATTATGGTGTCATACATATGTGGTACACCGAAACTGTCAAACACTTTTTTTGAAATTTCTTCATAAACTGAAAACAGGAAGATTTTGAATAGTTATAGATATTCTCTTTTGGACTATATTAACAGTGTTAATAAAAAAGGCTTCGGAATATGCCGATTTTAAAAGTTCCTTTTTTTTTGACCTTTTTATTCCTGTCATATATTATCACAACTTAAAGTTGTAAAAATATATATTGACAAAAAATGGCGAATTTAAAAATATGACAACTGATAGTTGTAAATAAAATGAATGGAGGAAAAATGAAAACGAGAATGTTAATTTTGGTTTTAGTAATCACGCTTTTTTGTGCTATTAATATTTACGCACAAACAGAATGGGAAATTGGTTGGATACAAACGATCAATATTGTACCGGATCCATATGAATTTGGAAGTGGTATTTGTAAAAAAGTTGTTTTCAATTCGGAAACAGATGCAGTATATTCCTGTGGAATGATTGAAACTCTTTTAAATAATTGGGAGACAAATTTCTGTGTTGTAAAAACAGATGCAATCAATGGTTCATTAATGTGGCTAACTGAAGTCGAATTCGGACAAACGGCATGGGGAACAGAAGCTAACGAACTTGTTTATGATTCAAGTAATAACATTATTGCAACCGGAACTTGTATGGTAGATTATAACTCTAATCTTTGGGATGTATTAGTAGTAAAATTAGATGAAGAAACAGGTGAAATTCTATGGGAGAAAGTTATTTGCTGGGGAGCAATTCCTGTATTGGATATGGGAACAGGTATCGCTGTAGATGAAAATGATGATATTGCTATCAGTGCAATGATCTCAAATCCTGATCATGGTGATTGGGGAATTTACAAACTCGATGGAGATACCGGAGATATTCTTTGGGAAAAGCATGGAGCGGATGATGTTTATGTTGCTATTTCCGGTGAAGTTCTTGTGGATGTGGATAATGATGTGTATGGAGCAGGAGAAACTGTTTTAGATATTAATGGCAGTCTTTTGTGTTTTAACACTGTCATAAAATATGATGGAGATACAGGTGAGGAATTATGGCAATCTCTTGAACAAGGCAATATTGAAGAAAGCAGTCAAAATACATGCTATGAGATAGTTGAAGGAAATTCTGCTGTTTATAGTTGCGGAATACAACACTATGATGATACCGGCAGGGATTTTGTCGTTAAAAAAATTGATAAAGATGATGGTGAAACATTATGGACATGCCGCGTAAATGGTTTAATTGATAGTACAGATAAGGCAGTGAGCATTACAATCGATGAAAATGATGATGTTTATGCCGGTGGGTTTGTCTCTAATAATATGCAAAATAACGGTGCTTATCAAAAAACTTATACTGTAGTAAAATTTGATGGAATAACAGGTGATCAATTGTGGCAATATCTTTATCCGGCGACAAATAATAATGAAGATAGTTATTCATACGATTTAGTTTATGATCCGGAAGGTTATGTAATTGCGACAGGATGGAAAATGTGTATTAATCCTCTCGAGTTTGAAAATATTCTTACAGTAAAACTCGATGCAAATAACGGTGATGCTATTTGGGAAAGTTTGATAGATAATGTTTTTAATGACCCGAATCTTATTGGTACCGATTGGGGTCATTCAGTTGATATCGACCCATCAAACGGTGATGTTTTCATAGGAGGATTGTCTTGTAATCTCACAGAAAATCTTTCTTCTTATGTTGTTCTAAAAATAACCGATAATCCAACAGGTATAAGTGATAATGAAATGATAGATGCTCTTGTTACTTCATCTTTGCATCAAAATTTTCCAAATCCATT
>JAIORR010000289.1 GCA_021108055.1 Candidatus Cloacimonadota bacterium | reverse complement strand
GCTTGTAAACCTTAGGAGGAATGACAAAGATTTTCACATGAATGACAATTCTTGTCTTTCTGACGTTAACCAGCCTTAGGCTGGATTCTCTCACGTAGTTCTAAGGAACCACTGTTGGTTCAGTCCGGCAAACCGCTGGTTCAGGTTTGCAACCTTAACCATACATTAGATTTTCTACAAATATACACCAAAACATTTGGTTCAATTAGCATAATTGAACCAGCAATATCCGTGTTGATCCGTGAGCTAAATGGATTCCCGCTTTCACGGGAATGACATAGATTATCTTCTCGAAAATTCGAATGGGTCAAATTCATAGCCGATCGAGAGATAATAATTTATCCTGCGGTCATCATTAATTGATACACCAAATCGAAGAGGACCGAACAGGCTGTTATATCCAAATATGGTTCCGATGCCTTTATAGAGGTATTTTTCGGGAAGCCAGTAATCCACATTACCAAGGTTCAGAATATTTATCTGAAGATCGCTATAAAAATTATTTAAGAAATTTATTCTGAAGGCAACACTATTGGTTTTAAAGATCGGAGCACTCATTTCATGAGAATATAAACCCAAGAAACTATCTATTCCGCCAATATAGAACGGATCGAATATAATATTAGAATTTTCAAAATATGAACCGTATTCAAATTTATATTTTATTGAGAAATTTTTTCCAAACGGCAGTAGCATACGTAATCTTGTATAAAATTTTCTATTTCCCTTATCACAATAAAATCCTTTTTTCGCAGTAGAAAACTTCATAAGTATCTCGGTTCCTTTCATAGGGAAAACATAATCATCCAGGCTTTCGTGATAAAGTTTGATCCCTACACCTGTGGAAGTATATTGTGTGTCTTCAAATTCGGCAACATCCCTGTATAGATTAGATCTGAAAGTATATCCGTAAGCTTCTGTAATGATAGCATTTCTGGTAAATAGACCGATGCCAAAAGTACCACCGTATTCAGACGATCTAACACTGTTTGTCTTTTCGTGATCACTATCATAAGAAAACAATCTATATTCCTTCACATACGGAAATGTTCTGAAATAAATTCCCCAGTGTTTACCGAAATTTTTTGCATAGTCCAGGTTAAATTCGTTCCTGGCTCCAAGTTGAATATTTACCAGTAGTTTGGAATTTTTCTGGATTATATTGTTCAAGTCGAGAATAGCACCGGCTGCAAGCTCATTATCGTTATTATATGAAAGGCTGAATCCCAGGTGTTTACGATTTCTTTCTTTTACTTTCACGATCAGATGATAGGAAGATTCTTTTTTACGGATAACCGGATAGATCACTTTAAAAAGCTCGGAATGATAAGTTTTTGTAATTGCATCTTCGATTTCATTTTTGGAATAAGAAGTATTAGTTTGCAATCCCAAATATTCACGTATTTTTGTTTTGCTAAGATGTTTATTCCCGATAATAACGATTTTTGAGAATTTTATTTTTTCAGGAAGAACATCTACAATCTTCTCTTTGTTTATTTTTAGAAAAGAACGATCATTTTCCCGAAAATACTGCCTGCCTGCCTGCTCACCAATAGCGATCAGTTCTTTCTTCTTTTTGAAATTCAGAATAGAATACTTTTCAAGATCGGGTTCTATCAGGGCATCACATAATTGAACGGATTTTTCTACATTTTCTGTGATATTGAGGTTAATGGTTTGATCCAGCACATCGATCAGAGATATCAATTCTTCCTTTTCCTTCAGACCGGAACAGGTATTGATGCCGATAATAAAGTCTGCTCCCATTTCTTTAACGATCTCTGCCGGAAGGTTTGCCCGTATCCCGCCATCGATATAAAGCTGACCATCCAGTTCAAATGGTTCGATGACGGATGGAAATGACATGGAAGCCCGTAAAACCTCTATTAACGAACCTTCTGAAAAAACTTTAAATTCACCGTTCAGGATATTGGTTGCTACGCAGCGAAATGGAATTTGAAGTTCATTGAAATCCCTGATGTGGGAAACCGGATATGTGATATCGAATAATGTGTTTACCAAATTATTCCCGGAAATAAAAGCCTGCGGGATAACCGGAATGAATCTATCATCGAGTGCAAAGTTGAAATTAGAATATGGTTTCCAGCGCTTCTGTCCGATATAAATATCATCACGTGAGATCGATTCGTCAAAGATGTCATCCCATTTGATATCGAGGAAGATCTCTTCGATCTCTGCACCGGAATAACCCATTGCATACAACCCGCCGATCACCGCACCAATACTTGTCCCTGCAATGTAATCTACAGGTATTTCAAGCTCATCTATCACCTTGAGAACGCCGATATGAGCAAAGCCTCGGGCACCACCACCACTCAAGGCAAGTCCTATCTTTTCTTCTCCAAAAGCATTAAATGCTATCATCATAACAAGAATAACCAGGTAATTTCTTTTCATATTAACAAAACTCCAACGCATAATAAAAAACTTGCCAGCTTCAATAACTGGCAAGTTTTATTTTATTTTTTCTCTGTCATTCCCGCAAAAGCTTATCCTCGAGTAATCGGGGGCGGGAATCTATGAACATCAGAAAAACAGATACCCAATTAGGTCGGGTATGACAATAGCGTATTTTTATTCCTGTGTTTCCTCGATAAGTATATCAGATTTTTCTTCCAATATTTCTTCTTCGATATTCTGCTCTATTGCCGGTTTTTCCTTCTTTCCGCTGTAAATAGATTCTACTATCGGAGAATAGGCAACTATAAGACCGGCAAAAACAATACTGACCATGCTCATAAGTTTTATCAGAATATTTATTGAAGGACCGGAAGTATCTTTGAACGGATCACCTACGGTATCTCCAACAACAGTTGCTTTATGGAAATCAGAACCCTTTCCGCCGTAATGTCCTGTTTCAACATATTTTTTTGCGTTGTCCCAGGCACCACCGGCATTATTCATCATAACTGCCAGCACAAAACCTGTTGTCAATCCGCCTGTTAAAACTCCCATTACACCCGCAACGCCGGTTATCATACCGATAACAATAGGTGTGAGAATTCCCAATAAAGCAGGAGCCACCATCTCTTTCTGTGCTCCAACGGTAGAAATATGAACACATTTTGCATATTCCGGTTCTGCTTTACCTTCCAGAATTCCAGGTATTTCTTTGAACTGACGACGTACTTCTGCAACCATTGCACCGGCTGCCCGTCCAACTGCTTTCATCGTGAGTGCAGCAAAAACGAATGTTACCATTGCACCCATAAAAATACCTATAAGAAACTTGGGATTCATTAAATTTATTTGATAATAACTTACAAAATCTGCAATTGTAGCATGTGTAATTTCAACTGTTCTAACCACTTCTCCTGCAAAAGTAATATCCAGACATTTTTGTCCGGCAAAGATCAATCCTGTACGAACTTCTTCCAGATAAGCTGCCAGAAGTGCCATCGCGGTAAGTGCAGCCGAACCAATAGCAAAGCCTTTTCCTGTGGCTGCTGTCGTATTTCCCACAGAATCAAGATCATCTGTTCTTTTTCTCACTACTTCCGGAAGCTTGCTCATTTCTGCATTTCCACCTGCATTATCTGCTATCGGTCCAAATGCATCCATAGCCAGAGTTACGCCCAGAGTGGCAAGCATTCCCACAGCTCCGAAACCAATACCATAAAGTCCCATTTCGGGAGTTGTAAATCCTTTGCTTACACTGAAAGCTGCCAGGATAGCAATTCCAATAATAATAACCGGAGCTGCTACGGATTTCATTCCCACTGCAAGACCATCGATGATCACAGTTGCCGGACCAAATTCCGCCTGTTTTGCAATTCCACGAGTTGGCTTATAACTATAAGAAGTTGAGCGTTCGGTAAAATAACCTATAAGTATTCCTGCAAAAAGTCCTATTATGCTTGCCAGGAAAACACCGAGAGAATATTCTGCAGGAAGCATGAACTTTGTAACAAAAAATGCAACTATCGCTATCAGAATAGAACTTCCGTAAACGCCTTTATTCAATGCAAACATCAGTTCTTTTGTGTCTGCACCTTCCTTGGTAGAAACCATATAAATTCCCAGTATGGAAAGGAATGCGCCCACACCGGCAAGAACCATCGGAGCAGTTACGAACTTGATAGCCCATGTATTCATTAATTCGGTTCCATGACCAAATATCTGTGTTACTGCCGCCATTCCCAGTGCTGCCGTAGCCAATATCGAACCACAGTAAGATTCATAAAGGTCTGCACCCATTCCGGCTACATCACCTACGTTATCACCTACATTATCTGCAATAGTAGCTGGGTTTCGCGGATCATCTTCCGGGATTCCGGCTTCTACTTTTCCCACCAGGTCTGCACCTACGTCGGCAGCTTTTGTATATATCCCGCCTCCAAGACGTGCAAAGAGTGCCTGAGTAGAAGCTCCCATTCCAAAACTAAGCATTATAACCGTGATCGTGTGCAAACTCATTTTATCAGGATAAAGCGAACTATAATAATTTAATCCGAAAAACCAGGCAGAAATATCTACAAGAGCAAGTCCCACAACTACAAGCCCCATAACTCCGCCGGCACGGAAAGCAACCTTTAATCCTTTATCCAGGCTTTTGGAA
Source organism: Candidatus Cloacimonadota bacterium (assembly GCA_021108055.1). Taxonomy (GTDB): domain Bacteria; phylum Cloacimonadota; class Cloacimonadia; order Cloacimonadales; family TCS61; genus JACNIV01. Next base: position 1,621 of record JAIORR010000289.1, on the reverse strand, counting down.
GCACCTTGTGCAGTTCTGTTGGAAGCAAGAGTTGCGGTATTCATTCCTATCCAACCGGCAAGTCCGCTGAAAAAACCACCGGTAAGAAAGGCAAAAGGAATGAGCCAGTGAAGCACATGCAGTACATGAGCCATGATATTGAAAACAATAAATGCAATAATAAAAAAAATCGTAACACCTTTATATTGCTGTTTCAGGTAAGCAAAAGATCCTTCACGAACATACTTTGCAATTTTTTGCATCTGTTCGTTACCGGGGTCCTCCTTTTTTACACTTTTAAATAATATAAAAGAAAAAATCAACGCCATTATTGCCCCAAAAGGTGCAACGTACCAAATTGTAGGTATCATAAAAAAATCCTCCTGAACTCTTTATTTGCTAACTATGAATGAGACAACAAATTAAGCTCAATATATTTGTCAAGAACTGTAGCTTTATCTGTAACTCGACCTGCCAGGTCGAGAAAAGTAGCGACCAAGCTGGTCACTTTACATTTTTAAAACCTGTTCTTTTCGTCCGAGATCGAAGTTAAAAATGCACCTAACATAATAAGAACAGTTGAGATGATAAGGTTGATACTGAAAGGTTCGTTCAGAAAGATTATTCCACAGGTAATGCTTACGATCGGAATTAAAAGAATCAAATTAGCAATTACCTTTATACCAATATTTTTAACTGCAAGATTCCAGAAATAATAACCGAGACAGGAACAAAGAACCGAAAGGAACAACAAATGCAGTCCGGCAGAAACATTGAATTTGATATTGATAAAAGATTTGTATTCAAATACCATAAAAGGAATAAGAAATATCACGCCGTATAAAAACACCTTGTATGTAAAAAAAATAACATTATATTTGTGCATTATCTTTTTATAAACAAAAGAATAAATCGTCCACATTATCACGGAACCGAATACAAAAATATCTCCTTTCAGATGAATTCCCGAATCTAGAATATCTTTATAGAATAGAATAAAAGTACCACCCAGACCGAGTGGAATCCCAATCAAATTTTGCCAGACCATTTTTTTTCTCAACAGGGAAAAAGCAATAAGCAGTGTAAAAAGCGGGATTGTGGCAGTGATGAGAGCTGTATTGGAAACAGTTGTAAATTTTAATCCGGTATTTTCAAAATAATAAAATAATGTTACACCACATAGAGCAGTTAAGTAAAAATATTTTCTATCTTTTTTTTCTATTCTGGTTTTTTTCTTATTTTTCCGGAAAAAGAAAATTAAACTTCCTGCGATCAGGAAGCGGAAGAAAGTTATGTTATTTGGTGTGAAGCCGCTATCCAGCAAAATGCGTGTGGAAAGCAGTGAAATCCCCCAGAAGAAGACCGCTGAAAAAGCTAACAGATGATATTTATATTTCATTTTTTGCCACAGAGTCCCAGAAAACACAGAGATAATTGCAGATTATTTTTTTCATTTTTAGTCGACTACTTTCGTTAAAACTTCAGTCTTCACGATGTTACACCCAGACAAGTCGGCAAGGTAACTAAAGTCACGAAGACATAGAGATAACAAGATAATTTTTAAATCTAAAATTTTCATATTTTGAGCAATTAAATTTTTCCCTTAAATTATGCAAGAACAAAAATCCATATTTCTTTTTTT
>JAIORR010000347.1 GCA_021108055.1 Candidatus Cloacimonadota bacterium | reverse complement strand
AAAAAACAAATGAAAACATTTGACAGCAGAAATCGAAAAAAAGATTAAGTTTTATAAAAATAAAAAATTATGGAGATACAATGGCAAAGGAATTAGTTTATGGAAATATTTGCAGTGAAGAAGCGATCAGGCTTGAAGAAACCTATGGTGCTCACAACTACCATCCTCTTCCGGTTGTGATCGCAAAAGGGAAGGGCGCAAAGGTTTGGGATCCCGAAGGAAATGAATATTACGATTTTCTTTCTGCATATTCGGCAGTAAATCAAGGTCATTGCCATCCCAAGATCATCGATGCTTTGATAGAGCAGGCAAAAACTTTGACTCTTACTTCCCGTGCTTTTTTCAATAATAAACTGGGTGAGTATGAAAAATATATCACAGAATATTTCGGATATGAAATGATGCTTCCGATGAACACCGGAGCAGAAGCGGTGGAAACAGCAATAAAACTTTCCCGTAAATGGGGATATGAAATAAAAGGCATCAAACAGAACGAAGCAATAATTATCGTAGCAGAGAATAATTTTCACGGCAGAACGCTGGCTATTATCTCTGCCTCTACCGATCCTGTTGCATATAAAAATTTTGGTCCGTTCCTTCCGGGAATAATCAAAATACCTTATAACGATCCCGATGCTCTGGAAAAAGTAATGAACAAATATCAAAAACGGGTTTGTGCATTCATGGTTGAACCGATCCAGGGTGAAGCCGGCGTGAACGTTCCCGATGAAGATTATCTGAAGAACTGTTATAATATCTGCAGAAAATATAATGCTCTTCTAGTTGCGGATGAAGTTCAAACAGGAATTGCCCGAACAGGGAGACTTCTCTGCAGTGAATTTTCCGGTATCAAACCGGATATCGTTATACTGGGAAAAGCTATTTCCGGCGGTGTTCTTCCCGTTTCTGCGGTGCTATCTTCAAGGGAAATCATGATGGTTATCAAGCCGGGTGAACACGGTTCTACTTTTGGTGGATTTCCACTTGCCTGTGCAGTTGCTAAAGCAGCTCTGGAAATTATTAAAGAAGAAAACCTTATCGAAAAAGCAGAGAAATTGGGAATAATATTTCGCGATGAACTTGAGAAAATCGATTCCCCGCTTATTGAAAAAATTCGCGGGAAAGGACTTTTGAATGCTATCTTGATCAAGCCCACAAATGGAATCGAAGCCTGGGATGTGTGTTTGAAATTAAAAGAAAACGGACTTCTGGCAAAACCAACTCACGATCATATAATCAGGTTTGCACCCCCGCTGGTAATAACAGAAAATGAACTGATGGAGTGTATCGAGATCATAAGAAAAACATTTGCCGAAATAAACTGAAATTTAAAAAATACAGTAAAGCTCTAGGTTTGAAAAAGCCACCCTGACTGTTAGTAGCGGGGTGGCTTTGCCTATAATAAAGGAGAAATCATGAACAAAATTTTTATACCAATTACTTTAATTCTATTATTAATGTTCGGTTGCAGTACAGATAGTAAAGACAAACTGATCGTTGGGATCATCAAACCATCTCTGAATCACCTTCCATTCGATTTTGGTCTTCAGCTAGGAATATTGAACGAAGAAGATTACATTATAAAAAAATTCTCTTCCGGATGGGAAACAAACGAAGCTTTGATCTCCGGAAAGATCGATGTAGCCATAATGCCCTTTACTTATGTCTGGGCAGACATATCAAACGGGAAAAAAGTAAAAATAATATCCTTCTTTGAAAGAGAAAGTGACGGCATAATCGCAAGAAAAGATATAAAAACAATTTTGGAACTTGAAGGTAAAAAGATTGGTGTTCTGCGTGCTTCCACTCTGGATATTTTTGCGGAAATGCTTTCTGATAAATATGAGATCAAATTTGAACCGGTTTATTTCCGTACTCCGATAGATATGGCTGCCGCCCTGCAGGCAGGGGAAGTCGATGCTCTCAGTTTTTATGTACCTTCCATTTTCAGATTTAACGAGGATTTTAAGATCATACACTGGTATAGTAAAGACTACCCGTTCCATACATGTTGTGATATTTCTGCAACGGAATCTGCACTTTCCACAAAGCTTCCAAAAATAAAAAAATTCCTTTCCGATCTGGAAAAAAGTACAGATGAATTGAACAATTCACCTAATGTTGCTTACGACGCTGCTGCAACTTTTTTCAAACTTTCAAAGAAAGCTTCAAAAAACTCACTATATAATACAAAATATATAATGGGATTAGATGAACAGTTCCAGCAATTTGAAATCGAAGCAATTAATAAAATGATCGAAAAAGGATATATTAAAAAAGAGGTTAAAGCAAAAGATGTCTATTTTAAAGTTGAATAAATACAATATCCTCGGTGGATCTTTTGTTGTTCTTCTTTTTGTTATTCTCGCTCTATCGCTGAATATAAATGCATCCGACCTGAAAAATGTTGAATTCTCTTTTGATGTGCTTTTTAAGGATATTCTGATATCTCTTCTTAGAGTCAGCATCACCAGTGTAACAGCTTGGGTAATGGGAATTTTGGGAGGTTATATTTTGTTTCATTCCATCATCATGAATAAGATATTTTTGCCATCTATCAATTTTATCAGACATATTTCTCCATTTGCCTGGCTCCCTTTTGCCATCATCTGGTTTGGACTGGGTGAGCTACCGATCGCATTTATTATGATAATCACTCTTTTCTTTCCTGCAATAATAGCAACATCGAACAGTTTTTCTTCTGTCCCACACGAATATATCGATGAAGCAAAAGTATGCGGAGCAAGTAATTTCCAACTTTTAAAATACATCGAACTGCCTTTGACCTTCATCAGCTTTTTAAATCTTTTCAGAATATTATGGGGATTGGGATGGACGATGATAATCGCTGCGGAAATGTTAGGTGTAAATAGTGGACTTGGTTTTCGACTTCTTGATTTTCGTTATCTTGTGAGATACACAGAAATGTTGATTTACCTGATCGTAATGGGTACCATTGGAATTATTATTGATTATTTGCTTCAAGTTGTAATAGATATATTTGAGCAGAAAATAGAATAAATAATATTTAATAAGCGGTTAAAATACATGCATTACTTAGAAAATTACAGACATAAACAATATAGACTTAAAAAAGATACACAGAAAATTATTATGTCATAATTTTATTACAAATAATAAAATTCTTCGATTTGAAATGAATTATTCTAACAAAACTAATATTTCTAACTTACTATGAATAACAAGATTAGCGAATGAAAAGAAAACTCTGTATTTAATGGAATATTTATTGCTAATTAATAGTAAAAAAGAATCCGGATTTATGTATATTTGGAGGAGAATGTGGGGACGCAGCAAATTCTCTTGATTGTATTAAGTATGATTATTGTTGGAATAGCAGTAACATCGGGTATTATGATGTTTAATGCTAAATCCGTATCTTCAAACCGTCAATCAATTATAGGCGAGATGAATACATTTGCAAATTCTGCTTTTTCGTTTTATAGAACACCGACCGAACAAGGTGGAGGTGGAAATTCATGGGGCTCTGATGTTGACGACATTGGAGTATGGATGGGATATCGTTATGATAAACCCACGGATACAATAACAATGGATGATGGAACTTTTTTTCTATCTATAAGCGGTACTTCATTAACGATACTTGGAACAGGCACCGAAATTGGAACTAACGGTTCATCAAATGTTCAAGTTCAACTGGTTGCCGATGCTTCCGATTTCTCTATTTCAACTATAGTAACAAATTAAATTATTCAAGATAAAATGCCTTGTTGAAACAAAATGCATTTTCATAATTAAACATGTCTGAAAAAATCATTGCAATTCTCGCAAACGGGAATCGAATAAACCACGATCTTTTAAAAAAGATACTTTCCAATATATCTATAATTATTGCTGCGGACGGCGGGGCGGAGCTATGCAGATATTATTCTATAAAACCAGATTATATCATAGGCGATCTCGATTCCATAACCAAAGAAACCCGGAAGAAATTTGCTGATACCAAAATCATATTTGAACCGGACCAGAATTTCACAGACCTTCAGAAAGCACTTAGATTCGCCTGCACATTGAAACCCGATAGAATAATAATTCTCTTTGCATTCGGCAAGAGGATAGATCATTCCATTTGTAATATGTTAATTTTCCAGAATTATCGAGAAAACATTCCTCTCGATATCTATGATGGTTTTGGAAAAATGGAACTTTATTTTCCAGGGAAATATGATCTCATTGGAAAAGCAGGAGAAACCATATCTTTCTTTTCGTTAGAACCTATCTATAATCTATCTTTGACAGGTTTTAAATATTCAATTTCAAACAAAATATTCAAGAAATATTTCATTGGCATCAGCAATATTTTTGAAAAAGAAAAATGTCAGATCCAATTTGATAAAGGTAAACTGATATCTTATAGGGTTTTTATAAAAGATGATATCCCCTGTCATACAGCAATATAAAACAAGTACTTAGTGTGGAAAACTGTTTAAATACTAAAAAAAACTTGCAACAAAATGAAATATGAAAATGTTTGTGTAATAAAAAAAATATTCTCGGAGGTTATGTGAAAAAAATCCTTATTACTTTCATAGTACTGATGTTCCTGCAAACTATTGTTCTTGCAGAAGTTCAAAAGATAGCTATTTTGAAATTTGAAAAAAACGACCGACCAAGTGATTATATTACGAAAGCTTTAATGAGCCGTGATTTCAAATCTGTTTTTAAAGAATATGACGACCTTGAACTTATCGATCTCAAAAAGTCAAAGAAAGCCCTGGATAAATCCGGAGTAACAAATTTATCCTCTATCGGAAAAGAAGAAATAGCAAAGATAGGCGAAGAACTTGGGGCAAATATAGTTATCTGGGGAACTGTTTCATCCATATCTTCATCAGAATTTAAAATATTGGCGAAAATATTCAGTATGAAATCAAAAAGTGTGGATGCTTCAACTTTTGTTGTAAAAAAAGATAGCAAACAACGAAAAGAAGAAATAAAAAAGAATCTCATCACAAAAATTCAGGAACTGGGAACTGGTAAAATAGATGAATTAATGAGTATTGGAATTCAACATTTCAACAGTAAGAACTTTGATTCAGCCGAAGAAACTTTTTTGAACCTGATCAAAATAGACAATGAAAATGTAGATGCCTACTTATATTTGGGATTGATAAAATACCTGAATAAAGATTATCAAAAATCAATTGAATATTATCTTAGCGGATTAGATGTAGAACCTTCAAATAAAAATATTTTAGACTATCTTAGTAAATCTTATGTCAAAATAGAAAACTATGAAGACGCTGTAGAAGTATTGATTAAAATTACTGAAATGGAAGAAGACAATAAAGATATCTGGCTTCGTATTGGAAATATCTATTCCGAGATCGAATATTATGAAGAAGCTCAAGAAGCTTTTGAGAAAGCAATTGAGATCGATTCTGAATTTGGTGAAGCTTATCTGGCTCTTGGAATTCTTTTCTTCGACCAGGATTCATTTGATGCTGCTATCGAGCCACTGGAATATGCTACCGATGCTTTCCCGGAAATAGATCATCTCCAGAAAAAACTTGCGAAATGCTATTATAAAACAGGAAAATTAGACAGTGCGATCAATAAATATAAGGAAGTGCTTTTAGAACAACCGGAAAATATTAACGCATATATAAATCTGGCGGGTGCTTACAGGATCACAAATAAAAATCAAGAAGCGCTCGAAACTCTGCTGAATTTGAAAGAATTAGCTCCCGAACTTCCAAAAGTTTATTTCAGACTTGCAGATATATATATCGCTTTGAAAAATTATTCCAAAGCAAGACAATGTGCAAATAAAGCTATCGAGCTTGATCCCGACCTTTTTGAATCTTATAAGATCATAGCCTCAATCGATCAAGCAATGGGATATGAGAAATATGAAAAATTCCTGGATTATGAAGAAAAGTATCAGGACAAAAGCATTTATTATGGTGCAAAAGCCGATGAGCTTGTAGAAAAAAGAGACAAAGTAAAGGCAGAAGCTAATTCATATTTCAAACAAGCTAATCTTTCTCTCGATAAAGCTGTTGAAAGAACTGATGATCCTTCAATTCTTAAAGATATCAAAAAAAACAGAGCAACATTGAAGCAACTTCTTGAAGCAACAAAATCAGGTGGATTTTAAAAAAGATAAAAATAAATATCTAATCTGAATAAGCCCCGGAAATGGGGCTTTTTTTATGCGTAACTCGACCAGCCTGGTCGAGAAAAATAGCGACCTGGCAGGT
>JAIORR010000086.1 GCA_021108055.1 Candidatus Cloacimonadota bacterium | reverse complement strand
TTAGTTTTTTCTCGTCGGAAGTCTTTACTTCGACTTCATTTTTTACTTCTACTTTTTCTTCATTCACAACAGGCTTTTCATCCTGTATTTCTTTTTGATCGTTAGCAATCACCTTTCCTCCTCAAATTCGGGAATATCTTTAATTCTTTCAATTTTACTATTGATATCCCCCATACATTTTATTATTTTATTATACACTCCCACGATAACCCAATCCGGAGTGGAAGCGCCTGCTGTTAAACCGATATTTTCCTTGTCTTTAAACCATTTTTCTTCTATTTCACACTCTATTTCAATATGATAGGTCTTTACAAAATTCTCACTAATTTTGGCAAGCATTTTTGTGTTGGAACTGTTTTTTCCGCCTACCACTATCATCAGATCACTTTCTTTTGCCAGTTTGAGTGTAGATTCCTGGCGAATTGTTGTAGCATTACAAATGGTATTGATCACACGGATTTCATGGCATCTTGGAACCAATGCCTGTACAACTTCCTGCAGGTCTTTCACATTTCTTGTGGTCTGAGAAATAACACCAACTCGCTGGTAATTTTTATTATCAATTCCGTTTGCATTTGTCACGATCACAACTTCTTCTTTTATATAAGATTTCAGTGCCTGTACTTCCGGATGATTTTTATCTCCTAATATTATTATCTTATAACCTTCTTCACTTAATTCTTGTGCATATTCCTGTGTTTTGGAAACATAAGGACATGTTGCATTGATAATTTCCACACCATCTTTTTTTAGTTGCAGAAGTGTTTCTCTCTTCACTCCGTGCGACCTGATGATCGTTGGTCTGCCATTTATAGCGGAAACATCATCAACGTTCTTTATTCCTTCATCTTCCAGTTTTTTTACCATTTGAGGATTATGGATTATCGGACCCAGCGTAACGATTTCATGATTACCCTTTGCAGCTTCCAGAGCAATTTTTATCGCTCTTTTTACGCCAAAACAAAAACCTGAATTTTTTGCAATTTTAACATTCATTTTCTAACTCTAATATTTTTTTCATTACATTTGATGCTAAGTTTCGATAATTTTCTTTTGTGTCTTCTAATTGAGAAAAACTTTCTGCTTTTATTTTTTCTGCGATAATTATTTGTAATCTTCTTTTCCCGGAAAAACATTTCCAGAAGTCTGTGGAATTCTTTATAAATATAGGTCGAATATCTTTTTGTAACTGCAAAGCAAATTTGCCAATTCCCGCCTTTACAGAAGTTGCCTTCCTGGTACCTTCGGGAAATATCATTATAGAGTGACCTTTCTGTAGAACTTCATTTACAACTCTGATAGCACCTTTATCTATCCTTCCCCTTTTTACGGGAATCACATTAACATGTTTCAATAATTTTTCTAATAATTTATTCTTAAAAAGCTCGGCTTTTGCAAGATAGTAGATTTCTCCGGGAATGATCGCTCCGATGAAAAGGGGATCGAAAGCCGATATATGATTTGCTGCAATAATGCAGTTCTCTATCGATTCTAATCTCTCTTTATGAATGATCTCAAGCCGCCAGACAACTCTCATGAAAAAATACAGCGTTATACAGATAAAAGAATATATCTTTCTCCTTTTTCCTTTTTTGATCACATTCAAAATAAAATCTACCTGCTCTTGAATTGTCATATCGCTTGTATCTACTGCGATCGCATCTTCTGCTTGTTTAAGGGGTGCAATATCCCTGGTCGAATCATTCCTGTCCCGCCAGACAAGTTCTTTCTCAATATCATTCAATGAGATTTTTTCTCCTTTATCTTTTGCTTCCTTCCAACGCCGCAGTGCACGGGTTTCTACGTCTGCGATCATAAAAAATTTAAAATCCGCATTCGGAAAGACGACCGTTCCGATGTCCCGGCCATCCATAATAACACCGCCATCTTTTCCTATTTGTCTTTGCAGTTCTACCATTTTTTTTCGCACAATGTCAATTACGGCGATTTCCGAAGACAGTTTGGTGATATCTGCTTCTCGAATTCGGGAAGATATATCTTTCCCATTCAGAAATATTTGATTACCTGTTTGGGAATATTTTATCTGAATCTCCATATTATCGAGCATTTTTTCGAGTGCTTTAATATCTTTCAGGTCAATATTATTTTCCAGTGAACACAATCCGCATGCACGGTACATTGCACCTGTGTCGATATAGATGTATTTCATTTTTTTTGCCAGCAATTTTGCTGTGGTACTTTTGCCGGAAGCACCCGGTCCATCGATAGCAATAACAAAACGTTTTCTCATTTTTCCTCTTTCTAAAAACTATAGGATAAACTTATTATATTATCCTCAAATATCAGATGTATTCTGTTCTTCTTTTCTTTGAAATTGAACAGGTGAGCATCAACATAGGCATCCATCATAGAAAGAAACACAACTGCTCCCAGCCACCAGAGATCACTTTCTCTCTTGTAATAATAATCGAGGTAATTATTGTAATCTTCTTCACTACCGGAAATCTTATATTTATCATAATGATCTTCCGATTTGAAATGATGATATGCTGTAAATCCCAGAAGAGTTCCTTCCAATGCAAAAACAACACCGGATTTCACATAAGAATCATTATAAAATTGACCGCCACCCGGAACAAAAAGAGAAAGCATTACAGCCTTAAAAGGTTTCTTTACTTTTATCTCTTCTTCCTCTGCCAAAAGAATTGAAATTATCAGGATCAATGCTGTTATGAATAAAATCTTACGCATTCTGCAATCTTTCCTTTATCATCCGGAAAAATAAGGGGATCATTATTTCGTGATGACCAATAAAGTAATATCCTTTTCCACCTGCCGAAATTGGACGTTGAACGATATTAGTCTGCGGGCGGTAATGAAAATTCATGTCAAAAACCGCTGTTGTGAAGTTCTTTAAAGGAAAGCCCAGATTCCTGACGACTGTAACCGCTTTCAGGAAAACTTCCGGCATAATTACAGCCGAACCAAAATTTAGAAACACCCCGCCGTTATTCAAATCGATCAAGTTCTGGCAGAATATCCGAAAGTCTCTCATCGAGCAATCTCCGATCGCAGCACCATCTGCAGTTTCGTGCTGATGAACAATATCTGTTCCCAAAGCAACGTGAACCGTGAATGGAATTCTGTTTTTACAGGCAGAAGCAAAGAGAGAGAGAGCATTATTGGGAGCATTAGATTCCAGAAGATTTTTGCCGATCGCTTCTCCGAAACCCAGTTTTTTCCCGGAAGCTTCTTTTATCAGCAGATTTATGCCATCACAGGTTTCTTCTGCCATTCCAAAAGAACCATCTTCCAGAGCACCCGCCACATCTTCAGATGTTTTTCCGAATTTTGCAATCTCAAAATCGTGAATTGCTACAGAACCGTTCGAGGCAAGAGCTTTGATCATACCCAGTTCTATCATCTCGATGATGAACGGAGAAAGCCCGCATTTAATTACATGTCCACCAAGGGCAATGATAACAGGCTTGTTATTTTTATATGCAAAAACGCATTTATCTACTAATTCTTTAATATCCTTAGCTGCCAGGATATTTGGAAGATTCTCGTATAATCCTGTTTGAGAATATGTCTCGGCAAAATCCTTAATATGAACTTTACTGTGTCTGTCTTTGATCGAATATTTTTTCAATCCGCTCAGATCGATTTCTTTAAATTTACTCATAATTTCTCATTCCATTTTTTCATTCAGCTTAAAAGAAAATTTATTTCTGAAATCTGAGAAGCTGCCATCGAGGATAGACTGTCTTGCTTTTTTCATAAGCTCCAAGTAAAAGTGCAGGCTGTGAATTGTAGCCAGTCTCATTCCCAGAATTTCATCTACATTGAACAAGTGGCGAATATATGCACGGCTGAAATTTCGGCAAGTATAACATTCACATTCGGGATCGACAGGCGAAAAATCTTCTTTATAACGTGCAGATTTTATTATCATTTTTCCATTTCTGGTAAAGATCGTTCCCTTGCGTGCATTACGGGTTGGCATCACACAATCGAACATATCACACCCGTTGGCAATATTATTCAGAAGGTCGAGCGGAGTGCCTACTCCCATTAAATAACGTGGTTTATTTTGCGGAAGAATATTATTCAGGAACTCCGTTATTTCCAGCAGTTCTTCTTTTGGTTCTCCCACTGCAAGTCCACCGATAGAGTAGCCGGGAAAATCCATTTCCATTAGTTTATTTGCGCTTTCTTCCCGCAGATCTTTATAAATTCCACCCTGAACTATTCCAAATAACGCTTGTCTGTTTTCCTGCCTGTGTGCATCTTTTCCGCGTTTTGCCCAATCCAACGTGGTTTTTAAAGAATCCGCAACATATTTCCTGGTTGCCGGATATGGCGGGCATTCATCGAAAGACATAATGATGTCTGCACCAATTGCATTTTGAATTTCTATCACTTTTTCGGGAGTGAACATATGATAACTGCCGTCGATGTGAGACTGGAATCGAACTCCTTCCGGTGTGATCTTCCTTAAACCTTTCAGGCTCATAACCTGGAAACCGCCGCTGTCCGTAAGAATAGGTTTATTCCAATTCATGAATTTATGCAGTCCGCCTGCTTTCCGGATCAACTGATATCCGGGACGCAGATAAAGATGATAAGTATTGCCCAGAATAATTTGAGCACCTATTTTTTCAAGATCGGCAGGATCAAGGGTTTTAACAGTTGCCCTGGTTCCCACCGGCATGAATATCGGTGTTTCTATCTTTCCATGAGGTGTTTCCAAAACTGCTGCTCTGGCATTTCCACTTCTGCCTTTTAAAGTGAATTCGAAAATACTGACCTCCTAACTCGAACAAACCACGTAGGACAATTTTTCTACTGAGTAGGTCGGAACTAAATAATTATCTGCTCTCAACTTCCTGTTGCCGGATCGCCATGTTTCTTGAAAATATCCTGTTTATATCATTCCAAAAAGCAAAAACCATCAAAAATATCAGGATGAACAAACCTATATTCTGCATCACTATCTGTATTCTAAATGAAAGCGGCTTCCTTTTTATCCCTTCGATAAAACAGAAAAAAATCTGTCCGCCATCCAGGATGGGAATTGGAAGCAGATTCATGATCATCAGAATGATACTTATCATTCCAATGAAAGCCAGTATCGTATCTAAACCCTTCTTTGCTGTTTGCTGAGACATGGTGTACAACATCACAGGACCGCCGAGGTTAGCTTTAATCGCTTTTGGATTTGTGATAAGTTTGAACAGCATAGAATAATTTACGACAACGAAATTAACGGTCGTAAAAGCTCCGTAAACTATTGATTCGCCGAGATTGTAACGTTCTTCTATTTTAACTGGAAGTTCCTGAGTTATTCCGATGATCCTGTTGTTATCCAAAAGGTTTTCTTCCAATTTCAATGATTTTTCAAAAACATTATCGCTGCGCTTTATCTTCAGTTTAACTTCCTCTATGGAACTTTCTGTAATGATCTCACGCATTTCATACCAGTCATTCACATCTATTCCATCTACAGAAAGTATCTCGTCACCCTTCATTAATCCGGATTTGTAAGCAGGTAAACCCGGAGCTACTTCCCCCACCACGGCAGGAGAAAAAGGCAATATCCCGGTATACCATGTTTCCTTCCTGATCTCTTCTGATGATATATCTACCAACTCGTTATTTCTTCTAACTCTGACGTAGTTCATTTCGTCCGGTTTAGTGTATTGAACGATCTGGCTCCAGCCTTGAACGGTGTTATCATTAACTTCCAGTATTTCATCATTCACCTGAACAAAGTCAACGATCTCGGAAGTTATTTTGCCAACTACAGGAAGATGATCTTCAAAACTTCTTCCCACAGCAAAAGATGCGATGAACACTATTGCAGCAAATACTAAGTTAAAGAATGGTCCTGCAAATGCTATTAAAGCCCGTTGCCACCATTTCTTAGATTTAAAAGAATCTTCTGATTCTTCCGCTTTCTCATCCGGATTTTCACCTTTCATTTTCAAATATCCGCCAAGTGGAATAAGTGAAATACGATATTCGGTTTTACCTTTTCTGAATCCAAAAAGTTTGGGTCCGAAACCGATAGAGAACTTTTCCACTTCTACTCCGAAAATCCTGGCTGCAACCAAATGTCCTGTTTCGTGAACTATTACCAAAATCCCAAGTGCTATCAGAGCACCAATAATGTTAAGCATTATACTCCTTTTATATCCATTTTTTTTATTGTTCCAATTCCTGATTCCAAAGGCTCAGGTCAAGTTTTTTAACAAGCAGGAATGTGCAGATCACCTGTTTATGCCTAAGTTACATAAAAGACGGTGAATTATCGAATATATACAAATATAT
>JAIORR010000208.1 GCA_021108055.1 Candidatus Cloacimonadota bacterium | reverse complement strand
GGCGTTATTCGATGTCCAATATTTAAAGAAACGATCATATCCATCGGATGAAATTTTCCGATAACAACACCGGTATCGTCTCTGTTTTCCAGTTTTCCATAATCCAGGTAGCGGTAGGCAAAGGCAAAAGATGATTTCCCATTTGAGTTTGAAAATGCTCCGCAGTTTATAGTTGTATCGAATATCCAGTAATTTTGAGATATGGTAACGACTTTGCTTTTGTTGAACAATGCGGCAGCAGGATTGCTGAGGAAACCGAAAGCATCGTTTGTATGGAACGCACCACATCCTCCCTGGGCTGCATGATCTGCTCCCGAACTGATCTTTAACGTTTGAAAACCACATTCTCCGCTGGTTTCCGCATAGAGCATAAAAGTAATGTTTATTATTAGTAAGAAAAACAGGATTCTTTTCATTTTCCCTCCGAACCAAAAAATTTATAAATCTAAAAAATTATTTCTCAACAGCAAATTTCAGCTTCAATACCTTACCTTTTGCCTTTAGTACAGCAAAATATACACCCGACGATAATTTGCCCGCATTTATGTATATTCTGTTTGCAAAATCTGCGTTACACAAACAGGTGGTTTCATAGATTTTGTTCGCTGCTATGTCAAATATTTTTATATTAACATCAACATCTTTGTATGTTTCGATTCTAAGAATAATTGTATTTTCCTGAACAAAGTTATGGAAATTGATTCCCTTACTGAAGGTTCTGCTTAATGGATTTGGATAGAAATAAGTATTTTTTCTATTGAATATTTTATTGCTTTCCGGAGATGATTGCGGCGGTGATCCCAGATAAGATGCAGTTCGTTGAAGATTGGCATATTCCGTAGTCCAGACAAAGTTGGAAATATTTTCTATAAAAGGTAGCCCGGAACGAAAAATGGTTCCGTTATTTCCAGGAATGTAGGCTTCTATACTTCCATCGGAAAAAGAACAAATAATGGGATAGTTCAGACTTCTTTCTCCAAAAGCAACAGGATAATTTCTGCTTATTTCATAGTTATTATTACTTACGTTTTTCCACACGCAAAATCGATTGAGCGATATATTTCCTAATATTTCAAGTCTGTCATCTCCATCGATGTCCACAGCGATAACTCCGGAAGCGATCAGCGATGAATCCGGATTGGATATTTCATTCAGTGGTTTGGAAATAACCCCGTTTTTATCTACAACAACAAAAGCATTCTCTCCACCGATAAGAACTTCGAGATAGCCATTTCCATCCACATCTGCGATGGAAGGAACGGATACGGCATTAAGGTCGACATCAACAGGGAATCCGTTCAGGATGCTTCCGGTCTGGTCATAAACATAAAGCTTTTTGTCTTTTGTTAAGATGATGATATCGTCTATCTCATCTTTATCTATATCGGCAAGAAGGGCAGAATGGATCTTTGGTTTTAATCCCTCGATATTCAGGTTTATTTCGTTATCGGCATAATCGGAAAGATCGATCTTATGAAGTTTCCAGTTAACATCGACACAAAAAAGAAAATTATTTTTGTACATCAGGTTGGTGGAAATTCTATTCGGCAGAGGTAACTCGGTTAGAACATTATAATTCAGATCGAGTATAGTTATCTCACCTTCGATAGACCCTTCGACATTAAAAGGCAGAAAGACCCTGTTCGGATTTTCCTCATCGGGATTTACAACTATCGGAGCAGCCCACTCTCTATTTGCAAAGAAAGAATAATGATAGTCATCATTACTCAAAGTATATAATTTTGCAACCACACCGGAAGGATTTCTGGAGGGAACCAAAAAAGTTTTGGTAAAATTATCGAAAGCATAAAGCTGAGCTAATGAATCGAGAGTGTGGGGAAAACCATCGACCAGCAGGCTGTCTTTCCACAAATATAAACTGCCGTCGGGCATTGGATAGAAAATCTCGTTCTTTTCATCATTATCGAAATCGATCATTGCAGCCGGATATGGATTTTCTCCGATGTAATCTGCATTTAATGACCACTCATATATAACTGAAAAGGTCATCAAAGAATCGGATTCACCAATATCGTAAATTTCTAATTGAATACCACCATAATAACTTTCTGCAGTAGGAGAAGAAAAAAGACCATTATATGAATTTTTCCCAAAATAGGAATTATTTCCTTCCCTGTAGGAATCATTTGCCGAGCCATAGAAACTGTAAGCACCATAAAGCACCGAATCAAGTTGTTGAATGCCATCGGCTTCTTCCAGGTCGACTCCTTTGTGAGATGCATCTGCATTGATCAAGTTCATTTCAAAATCTGGATCAAAATTTTCTTCTATCACATTTTCATCTATATGCCAGATGAGGATTCCCGAACCATCTGTAACATTTCCGTCATAACCGCCAAGACCGGGAAGATAAAAATCCCATTCACACCCGAGATACGTGTTTTCCATGAAATTGAATTTCGGTTGTCCTTCGTTCGGATGACCGGGTGGATAAACATCCTGCTGACCTTCCGGGAGCAGGGCAAAAGTGAAAGACGGATCACCGTTCAACGTGCTGCCGTCTGGGTTCTGCTGGCGGTTCTCGAGAAGGAAATATTCCTTTTCCGAGATATTTACTTTATAAAGTTTTGGTGTTTCGTTATCATCTGCCATTGGAAAAGTCAGATTGAGTTCATCGATCGAACCATCTATTTCTACGATGTTATCCTCTTCCCAGCCAAGGTAATAGCGTGACCATGCACAGGGAAGCGGCGGGACAAAACCATTTGCGTTCCACACACCTGTTCCCATAAGCCCGAAAGCGCCGATCCCGTAAGAAGATCCATTTGAAGAATCATTATCAAAAAGAGTGGGAAGACCGACCTGATGACCGAATTGATGAGTGAGTATTGCCAGCAATCCGTAAATAGGATCATCCATTGTAAGGTCAGAATGCCATTCGGTTTCGGGGCAAACCACAAATTCTTTAAGAAAAATTCCATCATTTGTTTCAATACCGGGAAAGTCATCATTTTCGGGATCGATCCCAGCCTGAAGGGATTTACGTGTAAGGAAGGTTGTCCACAAGTCATCTGGATTATTTCCGGTAACATCAGATTCCTGACCGGCTCCGGCATGAAAAATAATAATAGCATCGTAATCATTAAAATTTATATCGTTGTCAGTTAGTTCAACAACTTCCTGCACAAATTCGCATATTCTTTCGATCCAGAGGTCATCATCACCATAATAACCCATTGATTGAGAGACGGTAAGCACATCTTCCCAGACGGTATAATTTTCTTCGGTAAGCACATAATTTCCGTGGGAAGCATCCTGGTAAAAAGAAGACATATGGAACATCAGTTGTTCAAAATATTCTTTATTATGAGCCAGGGAATCCGGATAATCCGGTACAAGATCGAATTTTATATCCTCAAATTCAACAAGGAAAGCTAATATATTCTGCGGCAAGATAAGGTCTCTATTATTTGAACTATGTTTATAGATTTCGGAAGGATATTCTCTGATGTCAAGAATACCGGTCGTTTTCATGGGAGCAGGAGGAACAGAGAAGACAATGCTTGTTCCCAACACAACTATCAACATCAGGAAGAAAAACCTTTTCATAACAAATTCCTCAAAAAATATGCAAACACCCTCTTATCGTGCGATAAGAGGGTATCTGAATTGTAATAGACCGCAAATTTAATTATATTTTTCCGCTCATTATGTCATTTTCATTACATTTACAAATACTAACCATTTCATATTTTGGTGCCCAACTATCTGCTTTTGATTTACGTGCTCTGATCAGTTTTATTTTTTTTATTTCAGAATTACATTTTGGACAGATAATTTTTCCTTCCATACTTGTTTCGTGAGCAAGTTTTGCAGCGAATGATCTTCCTTTTGGCATTTTACTCTCCTATTATTTTATGCTCTTTCCATATATTCACCGGTTCTTGTATCTATTTTGATCTTGTTCCCAACTTCAACGAAAAACGGAACAGTGACACTTAAACCAGTATTAGTTACAGCTTTTTTTCCGCTTACAGATGCAGAATTACCTTTTACATTTGCTTCACATTCCATTATTTCCTGGATAACCATAACGGGAAGTTCTATACCCAATATCTCACCATCGGGATCGATCTTCATGGCAACTTCCATATTTTCAACCAGGAATTTTTTATTATCACCGATCACTTCCAGGGAAACCTGCATTTGTTCATAAGTATTGATATCCATGAACACAAAGAAACTTCCATCAAAATACAGGTATTCCTTTTTGTGTTTCTCTACACGCACTTCTTCCAGTTTTTCACTAGTACGAAATGTATTATCTATTACTTTGCCGGTTTTAATGTTTTTCAGTTTTGTGCGAACGAATGCACCGCCTTTACCAGGTTTCACATGAAGGAATTCAACAAATTCGTAAAGATCATTTTTAAATTTTATGATCATACCATTCCTGATATCGGATGTCGTTGCCATATCTTCTCCCTAATTCTTTAAAAAAAGTTGTTAAGTAAGTAACAATCACTTTCCAACCACGAAATGCTAAAAATAAATATGAACTTATTATGGCAAGGAAAAAATGTTACAGAATACACAGGTTGTAACAAGCCTTAATCAAAAGAATTCCTCAATGCTTGCGTTGGAGTTTCCATATTATCTCCCCTGATTTAGGGGAGATGTCATTCGGTGAATGACAGAGAGGTTAAATCAAAAAAATTACTAAAAGCTTTCTTTAAAGTTTCTTTTTTGTCATTTCTCTATTATTCCATCAAGAATTGCTGCTTCATCTTTTGCTACTTCAGCCATTACTTCTTCAATAACACCGCCAAACATTTTACTCATTAAAGAAATATTAAGTCTTGAAATATGAACAACACCTTCCGAGTCTTCATAAACCGCGATCCTGCAGGGCATGATGGCAGTTACTTTTTTGTTTTTATCATCTTTAAGGATCACCGATACATTCTCTGGTTTGCAAATAGAAAAGATCGAAACTTTCTTCATGCCTTCATAACCATAAAAATTCATACATTCCTGGATATCATAAATTCTCTGGATGTCCCAGTCATGATCGATGATGGAATCCTCGATATGAGAGAATGTTTCCTCAAAATCAAAATTGCTTTTTGTAACCGTAAGCATCATTTTGGGCATGGTTTTCCAAACAACAATTCCACAGATCAGGATTCCTGCGATCAACCCGATAATTAGTCCCGGTATAAACTTTTTCATATTCACTCCTTTTATTTACCTTCCGAAGCTTTCTTTTACACTTTCTCATATTAAGATTCGGAAGGTTACGAATGAGAAAACTTTCCGAATCTTAAATGCGAATATTCCTCTACAGGAAACCGTGTCTACGGCATCCAAGCTTCGGAAAGCAGGTGCACGTTATTTCGTAATCACTCGTACATTTCACACACAGTTTATATAATTTAAAAAAACAATTACACAGATAAAAATGTAATCTATTTATGCAACTGAAATTTTTTAGGGAAAGAGTGCAGGTTTTGTAATTGACAGAAATAATTCAAGAAAACAGTTTCGTTTTTGGTTCAACAAGGTAAAAAAATGAGTTCTATGGATGATTTGGAAAATGAAAAAGAAAAAAGTGATACGTAAGCATGGAGTTATTGCGAACCAAAAAGTTGGAGTTATTATGAACTTTTGCAATAACTATAGTAGGTTATACGAACTTTTAGGTGGTTCGTGGGTGTAGATGTTAGGCCAATTATGTATGGAAAGCTTGAAACTAAAATTAATTGAAAGGGGAGTTTAAGAATGAAAAAGAAAGCAATGAGAAGCATCATAAATAATATTCCTGGAATTTTAAATAACCTTACCGATTGGATAAAGAACAACTATGAGGATAGCACACAAGATATTATGAAAAACGCATCTGGTTCTATTGGTATGATAATAAAATTGGTAGGAACACCGATATTAAATAAATATTTACGTGATTTAGGGAAAAAAAGATTAGCTGAATATGGATTTTATACTTATATGAAAGCGGCTTATACTCAAGCTGCAAAATCAATAGATATTATTGAATCTGATTTGGTAGCTGAGATTGTTGCAGAAGAAGTGATTACTAATTTCTCAGAAATCACCATGAAAGCAAATATGATTGATAAAAATAACATAATATTAATATTTCAACCCAAGTACCATCCAATTGTTATTCAAATAAAAAACAACTATATTACTCTATTAAAAAAACTTAATGTAAATCAATCAATAATTAATCTATTTAAGAAAGACTTTAATGAGAATATTAGTGAGGAAGTTGAAAAAACATTTGGTGATGATTATGATAAACATGTCCAAGAAATATCTCTATTTTTAACAGAAAAAAATGAATCTGAACTAATCTGGGATAC
>JAIORR010000222.1 GCA_021108055.1 Candidatus Cloacimonadota bacterium | reverse complement strand
CTGATGATGAAAAATAAAGAGTTTATTAAATCATCGATTAAACAAAATTTACCGAAATTGAAGAAAGAATTCAAAATCAGAGATTTAAAATTATTCGGCTCTTATGTAAATAATGAAGAAACAGAAAAAAGTGATGTTGATATTTTAGTTAGCTTCAATGAAATTATTGATCTTATCCAATTTATTAAACTCCAAAATAACTTATCGGATTTATTAAATACAAAAGTGGATCTGGTTATGGAAAGTGCATTAAAAAATAGAATTAGAAAAAACATTTTACAGAAGGCAGAATTAATATGAATAGAGATTATAAACTATTCCTTGAAGATATTTTAGATTCAATAAAAAAAATTAAAAAGTACGTTACTAATTTATCTTTAGAAGATTTTACAAATGATGAAAAGACAGTGGATGCGGTGATTCGTAATTTTGAAATAATTGGTGAAGCATCAAAGAATATTCCTGATGAAATCCAAAAGAAATACAATGACATACCATGGCGAGAAATGAATGGAATGCGAAATATTTTGATCCATGATTATTTTGGTGTGGATTATAATGTAATTTATAAAACAGTAAAAGAATTTCTTCCGGATTTGAAGAAGAAAATTCAGGAAATATTATGAGATTAAAAAAATACATCATTGAACTGTTCGATAAGCAACAATTCTCAACTTCAGATTTTGCAACCTTCAACGAATTCAAAATAGCATTAAATTCAGGTGATATCCGTGCCGCAGAATTTATAGATGGAGAATGGCGTACCAACGATTGGGTTAAGAAAGGCATTCTTGCCGGCTTCAGGATGGGAAAGATAATTAAGATGGGTGCCTTCAAAGATAAAGATACTTTCCCGATTCAGGACTTTATAAATAGAAATGACATCCGTCTTGTTCCGGGTGGTTCTTCTGTTCGAGATGGAGCTTATATCGGCAGAAACGTGGTGATGATGCCGCCAATGTACATAAACGTGGGAGCTTATGTAGATGAAGGAACTATGATAGATTCTCATGCTTTGGTAGGAACCTGCGCTCAGGTAGGAAAGAATGTTCATCTTAGTGCAGCATCACAACTTGGCGGTGTTCTGGAACCGATCGGTGCAAATCCCGTCATCATCGAAGATAATGTTTTCATCGGGGGGAATTGCGGCATCTACGAAGGTGTGATTGTAAAAACAAAAGCAATAATAGCCGCCGGAGTGATATTAACTTCAGGCACTCCCGTCTATGACGCTGTGAACGACTGCTTTCTGGAAAGAAAAGAAGGGAAATCTGTAATGATCCCGGAAAGAGCAGTTGTAGTTGCCGGCTCAAGACCCTTGAAAGCAAATCCCAAATTTTCAATTTATTGCCCCATAATCATCAAATACCGCGACGAAAAAAGCGATCGATCCGTAACAATGGAAGAAGAATTGCGATAAGAACATTATGGATTATTTTGCAGAAAGGATCAAATCTATCCGGAAATCTGATATCAGGAAAATTTTTGATTCCGCACCTTCCGGTTCAATAAATCTCGGATTGGGAGAGATCCAGTTTCCTACACCCAAAATAATAACCGGATATGCAAAAGAAGTCATCGATAAAGGAAATATCCCGTACACCCCGAATGCAGGTTTGATCGAACTTCGTAAAAAAGTTGCAGATTATTATCACACGGAATTTTGTGATAATGTGTGCATTACTGTGGGAGCAGAAGAAGCACTTTTCACAACCCTTTTCTGTTATTTGAATCCCGACGATGAAGTGATGCTGGCAAATCCTACTTTCCTGGCATATAAAACCATCATCGAAATGGTTGGTGGTAAACCGGTATATTTTGATCTCGATCCGGATAATAATTTTAAATTGATCAGAAATTCGTTCATAAAAAGCATAACTTCAAGAACAAAAATGATAATATTAAATAATCCGTCGAATCCTCTGGGTATCTGCTTTGATGCAGATGAAACCGATTTCATAATAAAGATATGTAAAGAAAAAAATATCCTGATTCTGGTTGATGAAGTTTACCGTGAACTTTTCCTGGAAAAACGACCGAAATCCTTCATGGAATTTGACGGAGATATTATTGTTGTTTCATCTCTTTCCAAATCTCATTGTATGACCGGCTGGAGACTTGGCTGGGCTGTTTCCCCCAAAAAGGAACTTATCGAGCCAATTATAAATATTCACCAATTCGTATGCACGTGTGCTCCATTTATCTCACAGAAAGCGGCAATTAAAGCACTATCGGAAGAAGGAGTTGCAGAAAAAGAAAAGATACGCAAAAAGCTTGTTTCTAATAGGAAATCAGCAGTTGAATTCATTGAAAAAAATATTCCGGATGCAAAAATCCTTTCAAACAGCTCTTCCCCATACCTCTTTATCAATTTTTGTATCGATGATATATTGCTTACAAACGATCTGCTGAAAGAAGGATTGATAGTTATTCCCGGAAGTGCATTTGGTTCAAATGGTAAAAACTGGATACGTATAAGTTATGCTGTAGAAAAAAACATTCTTATCAAAGGGCTCGAGGTTATCAGAAATCGTTTATATCGGGAAAAATTATAAATGAAAAGATCATTGCTTTTTATCGGAATCATATTATTTGTAATCAATTGCTTTGCAGATGATGCCATCCACGATCTTGAAAGTAAATTAAAAGAAGTTACCGGAAAAGAAAAAATCGATATCTTGATAAATTTATCGAATCAATATAAAAAAATATCATCAAAAAAATCGATCTATTATGGAAAAGAAGCCATTGAACTTTCCAGAAAGATATATGAACCACAGCAAGAAGCTTTTGCTTTATACAACCTTGCAACAATATATAAAGAATTTGGAAATTATGAAAAATCATTAGAATATTTACACGCATCATTAGAAATAGATGATGAGAGATTGGAGAACATTATTACTGAAAGTCTTCTGGAATATGCAAAAATGTACTCTTCTGCAGGATATAATGAAAAAGCCGAAGAGTATTATAAAAAATATACAACAAAGAAAGATACGTTAATTCTGGACCTTCAGAAACGAATTCAAGATGAAAAAAAAAATAAGAACATTAATATCTCCCGAAAAAATCGAAAAATTTACGACTTAGAGAAAAATGAGAAGATAAAAAAAGATGAAATTGATGAATTAGAAAAGAATAAAGCTATCCAGGAATTAAAAATAAAGCACGCAAAATATGAAACAGAAAAAAAAAGAAGAGAGATCATTTTGCTGGAAAGAGACAAAGCAATCAATGAACTGGAAATAACCAAACAGAAAAATATCAAAAGGTTGTTTTTTATAGTTTCAATTTTAGTATTGATGTTAGCTTTTATGTTGTATAATCGTTATAGATCAAATTTAAGATCTCATAAAAGATTAGAAAAAGCTCATTCCAAAATCATTCAAATGAATAAAAAACTAAACGAAATTGCAAGAATCGATCCCTTAACAAAACTCTCCAATCGAAGAGATATTATCGAAAAGATCGAACATGAAAAGAAACGGTTTGAAAGAAATAAAAAACCATTCGTTCTGGTTATGTGCGATATCGATGATTTTAAATCTGTAAACGACAGATACGGACACGATTGCGGAGACTATGTTCTTGTATTGGTTTCGGCAACAATGAAAAAAATGATAAGGAAGCAAGATACGGTTGGAAGATGGGGTGGTGAAGAATTTCTTTTCTTATTACCGGAAACAGACCTGGATGGAGGAAAATTGATTTCGGAAAAAGTAAGAAAGAGAATCGAAAATATGAAATTTGATTTCAATAATGTAATAATACCTGTTACACTTACGTTCGGAGTTAGTGTTTTCAATGAACTTATAAATATTGATCTTTGCATAAAAAAGGCTGATCAAGCATTATACGTTGGAAAAGAAAGTGGGAAAAATTGTGTTATCCTTGAAAATATTAATGATAATATCTGATCTTAATTATTACTTTTTTACAAATATTCTTTTCGCAACTTATTAAAAAAAATAGGAAATATAAAAAATATAAATTGACTAAAGATAGTAATGATAATAATTTCCAACTGAGGTTTTTCGATATGAAGAAAGTTAATATATCTTTAATAATTTTATTCTTTGTTATCGGTTTACATTCTTACAGTAAAATAGATAGTCTTGAAAGCAAATTGAAAAACTCCGTAGCAGAAGAAAAGATCAAAATATTAAATGAGCTTTCAAGATCATATTGGTATATTTTGCCGGAAAAAAGCGTTGAATATGGAAAAATCGCTTATCTTAATGCAATAGAATTTAATGATGTTAATCAGGAAGATATTGCTTACAAGAACATTGCAACTGCTTACACAATACTCAAGAATTACGATCAATCCATTATTTATTGGTTAAAATCTTTAGAATGTAACAACAGAACAGGTAAAGTTGAAGAAATAATCATAGACCTTGAAAATATTGCCGGAATATACAAGCATTGGAAAAAACATAATAAAGCCCTGGAATACTATGATAAAATATTAAAGATTCACGAATTAAAAAAAGACAAAAAAGGAATAGCGCAAACATTTAGAAGCATTGGAAACATTTATAAAGACATGGGAAACAATGAGAAAGCAGTTAAATATCATGTAAAAGCATTAAAATTTGAAGAAGATAATATCAAAGTAATGATCAGGGACGATTACCTTCGTTATTCTGAGATCTATGCCGAAATGGGTAAAGACGAAAAAGCTTTGGAATACTATAAATTATATACAACAATAAGAGATACTCTTATAAAAGAAGAAAGCTCCCAAAAAATTGCTGTTATGCAACAACGTTATGAAAACGAAAAAGAGAGAAAACAGATAGAAATGCTGAAAAAGGATAAAGAAATAAGTGAGTTGGAGAAAGAGAAACAGGAAAATATCTATGAAGCATCCATAAGAAAAAATCAGATAGAAATGCTTAACAAAGATAAGGTTCTCCGCGAATTTCAATTAAGATCAGAAAAAGATCGCATTCAAAAGAAGATTGATGAAATTAAGAAAGATAAAGCGATAAAAGAGCTGGAACTATCAAAAAAAGAGATACTTATATCAAAACAAAAAATTATTCAAAAGTATTATATGATTATTATCATTTTATTTGTGATCTTTGCTGTGGTCAGCGTAAACCAATATTTAATCGTGAGAAAGGTTAATAAACAACTAAATAAAAGTAATAAAGACCTTAACGAAACCTACAGGGAACTCGAGTTAGTTGCAAAAACAGACCCGCTTACGAAACTCTCTAACCGCAGAGATATTATAGAAAAGATCGAAAACGAGAAAAAAAGATTTGGTAGAAATGGAAAACATTTTGTCCTGATCATGGCAGATATCGATAATTTTAAATCTGTAAACGATAGATTTGGTCATGATGGTGGAGATTTTATCCTTGAATCGATTTCTACTTTAATGATCTCATTAGTAAGACAGCAGGATGTTGTAGGGCGTTGGGGTGGTGAAGAATTCCTCCTTCTTCTTCCTGAAACCGAACTTGAAGGCGGTAGAGCTCTCGCAGAAAAAATAAGAAAAAACATTTCCATTACACCGTACATATTCAATGATAAAAAAATTCCCATTACAGTAACATTCGGAGTTAGCGTTTATAATAAACCTATGGATATCGACCTTTGTATCAAATATTCCGATGAAGCCATGTATAAAGGAAAAAGAAGAGGGAAAAATTGCGTAGTTACTTCAAAACAAGATGATAAATCTCCGATCATTGGAATAGAACAAAATAATTTTTTATCCGGATAAATGATAATAAAATAAAAAGGTTCAGTTATAATAGAAGTGATTTTGGTCATCCTTATTCGGCAGTTGACGGATTAACTGTGGGATGAAATGAAACCAAACTCACACATAGCCCCACTTTAGTGGTTCAATATGAATTATACGGAATGCTTTAGAATAAAAAATATTATGTGGAGATAAAATATTGAAAAAAGTATTTATATTTATTTTTTTATTTCTTTCATTAAGTTCTTTTTGTGTAGAATCTGAAATCGATAGCCTGAAATTCAAACTGGATAATGCAACTGATGAAGAAAAACTCGAAATATTAAATGAAATCCTTTTATTTTCTAATGATATACCGGTACAGGAAAGCATTGATTATTGTAAACAAGCAATAGAACTTTCTAACAAATTTGATAATAATAAAACGGAAGCAGATGTTTACCTGATACTAAGTTACTTGTATGAAAAGAAAAATGATTTAAAAAATGCTTTAAATTGTTTAAAAAAGCATCTTACATTGATCAGTAAATTGCATATCATGGAAATCAACGAACGTTTTTCTAAGATGCAGATGAAATATGAAAATGAAAAAGACCAGGTTTCAAGACAGATCATATTCAGAAACAC
>JAIORR010000293.1 GCA_021108055.1 Candidatus Cloacimonadota bacterium | reverse complement strand
AAGAATCTTTAGGTTTTATAAAGAGGAGTAAAAAAGCAATGATCCATAATTTTCTTAAAGATAAACAGGTTATCCTTGCTTCGGCATCACCCAGACGCAAAGAGATTTTCAAGCTCATTGGAGTAAAAGCACTCCAGATGCCGTCACACATCGATGAAGATATTATTTATGACAACCCGATCAAACTTGTAAAATTTCATGCAGAAAACAAAGCTAAAGAAATTCGGAAGAAAGTAGATAATGATTACCTGATTGTAGCTGCCGATACTATTGTCTATCATGATAAAAAGGTTTTATTCAAGCCAAGTAATGTTCATCAGGCAGCAGAATTCTTAACTCAGCTTTCAGATGCCAGTCATTATGTATATACCGGTGTCGCCATTGCATATAAGAACAATCTGATTTCAGATTATGAAAAAACTCGAGTGGAATTCAATCCGCTAACTGCCTTGGAGATCGAGGAATACATCAAAACAAAAGAATCCATGGATAAAGCTGGAGCTTATGGAATACAGGGATATGGAAGCCAATTCATAAGACGTGTCTCAGGATGTTATTTTAATGTGATGGGGTTTCCTGTATCGCTTTTCTATAATATGTTAAAGAGAATATTATGAAGCTTTTCTACAATGCCAGATTTTACTCGATGAAACAGGAAAATGATTCTTTCGCAGCAGCTCTTGTTGATAATGGGATTATAAAAGAAACTTTCTTAACCGAACCAGATATTAGCAATGTAGAAAAGATAGACCTGCGGGATTCCTTCGTTTATCCTGGTTTTATAGATACTCATACTCATTCTTTTGAAGGTGGATTATACAGCCTGGGAGCTGATTTGGAAAAAGCTGCTACTTTGAAAGATGTTTTCTCTATACTTTCCGAAACAAAACCAGTCAGCGGGAAAATATTTGCCTTTCATTTCGATGAAAGACTGGTGAACGAGAAACGCTTTCCTACTGCTTCCGAGCTTGATAAAATTTTTCCGGATACTCCTGTAATTTTAAGACGAATTGACGGTCATTCCAGTGTGATAAATATCAAAGCAGCTAAATCCATAGATTGGGACAAACCTCTTCCGGGTAATTTTAACGGACATCTTTCCAAAAGAGAAAACGGAAAAGCCGTTAACTGGTTTCACCGGAATTTTGATGATGAGAGCATTCTGGAGATATATCAGAAAGCAGCAAATATTGCCTTAAAAGAAGGTCATACCACCATTCATACAATGATAGGTGATGGACATTCAAATATAAAACATTACGAACTTATAAGAAATAACCTGCATCGATTCCCTGTTGAATTTATACTATATCCGCAAATCACAGATGTAGCAAAGGCATTGGAAGCAGGTTCTCCAAGAATTGGCGGGTGCGTTTTAGCAGATGGTTCTTTTGGCTCACATACAGCAGCAGTATTGGACTCTTACAGTGATGAACCAGGTAATTATGGTTCTCTTTACCGAAGCAGTAAATCCTGGAATAATTTCATTCAAAACGCACATAAGAATAATCTGCAAGTTGCTGTTCATTGTATTGGTGATGCTGCAATTTCCCAGATTCTGACGATTTATGAGAAAGCTCAAAAAGACAAGCCTAAAGATCTGAGGCATGCTATTATTCACAATGAGCTTACTACGGAAGATATTCTGGATAGAGAAAAAAACGCCAGAGTAAGCGTTATCATGCAGCCTATGTTCGACAGACTCTGGGCAAATCCTAATGGATTATATGAAAACAGGCTGGGAAAAGAACGTACTTTAAGAACCAACAGATTGGCTTCGATTTATAAACGGGGAATATTGCTGACAGGAAGTTCGGACTGGTATATAACAAAAATGAATGCTTTGAAAGGAATTGATGCTGCTACTCGAATTCACAATAAAAATGAGAGATTAAGTGCTTATCAGGCTGTAGAAATTTATACGAAAAATGCTGCTGAATTATCGTTTGATGAAAACCGACTTGGGACTTTGGAAGTTGGTAAGCAGGCAGATTTTGTTTGTTTGCAGAATGATATATTCACATCTGATTCAATTGCAGAAATCAAGATAGCCGCTGTAATAAAAAAGGGATGTATCAAAATACAAAATGAAGGTAATTAGCATGAATAAATTTATAATGAGAAAACTGATCCAGAATATTTTCATAGGGCTCTGGATCATATTTATCCTGATCCTGATTCCTAACAAATTTCACACTTGCCATCAATTTTGCCCTTATGCTGCCATCTGCTTTGGAGCAATGACTTTCAGTGGATATTTTGCTTACATACAGATGGCAGTTATCGGTCTTTTGATTGCAGTTAGTTCTATCTTTATTGGCAGGAAATTCTGTGGTTATATCTGCTTTTTAGGAACTATTCAGGAATACCTTTTTAAGCTTAATCCAAAAAAAAGAAAAACTAAACTTCCCATAAAACTTCACAGAACATTGGGAGTAATTAAATATATTATATTGATCATCACATTTGTAATGGCATTATTTTTAATACAATATTTCTATATGCCTTTTTGTCCGGTGATGGCTGTTTCTTTTCCAAAATCGATACCTGTTTTTGGAATAATTACACTAATTATAATTTTTGTTGGTGGTTTTTTTATTGAAAGATTCTGGTGTCGTTACCTTTGTCCTTATGCTGCTTTGATGAACATATTTCAGTTTGCTGGAAAAATATTTGGCATTAAAAAACATGTTATCAATAGAAATTGGGAAGTATGTATCGATTGTGGTATTTGTACTAAAAATTGTCCGATGAATATCGATATATTAAAATACGAAGATATCACCGATCCCAATTGTATTCATTGTTTAAAATGTATAAAAGTATGCCCAAAGGAAAAGTGTTTAACTTTCAAATAAAAAAAAGCACCCGAAAATATCCGGGTGCTTTTATCATGCATTTATTCTTGAATTACGGATTGTTCTTTAGTATCCTGAAACCGATACTGGTGTTCACTCTGCCATAACTCAGATCAGCTTTACAATTACTTCTGTTTGCATTTCTCAGGTTATATTCTTCAAATTCAAAACTTCCACCTCGGATCAACATATAGTCATAACTTCCAGTGCTTCCTCCGGGCCCTGTCGGGTCTGTGGCTGGACTTGTTGAATAATAATCTGCATCATATTCATCATTACACCATTCCCATAAGTTACCGCTCATATCAAAGGTGTTAATTTCATTAGCTGCTTTTTGACCTACAGGCTGGATTTCCGTAGTGTTTCCATTATACCAGGCAACATCTCCAACTGTATTACTTCCGCTGTATATATATTCTCCACTACTATTACCACCTTTTGCACAAAACTCCCATTCGGCTTCTGTAGGAAAGCGATAACCTTCGTCACCATATACATTACAATTTAATGGGATTGTTCCCGAGTAAAGTGTGGTTAATCCATCTATATCACTGAGCCAATTACAATACATTGCTCCACCAAACCAGGTTACACCGGTAATCGGTAAATTATCCATTCCGGATTCAACTTTGTATATGCTTTCAGAATTATTGAAAACAACCTGGCAGTATCCAAGAGTTGCATCTTCAAGGATCTTTGAGATATTTAATGCATCCGGAGCATAACCCGAAACATTTGCTGTAGTAAATACTCCTTTCACTTTTCCTTTTCCAAGTGCCCAGTTAAGGATCTCACAATATTCTTCATTTGTAATTTCATATTTTCCAAGTTCAAATGAATGAGTTAATTCTACTTCGTGAACAGGTTGTTCATCATCTTCGCCGTCATTGCTTCCCATATTAAATGTGCCGTGTGTGACATTTATCATTTCCGGTTGATTAGTTAAAGAGAAGCTCAAAGTTGTTATTTCCAAAGTACTCGTGGGCTCACTATATCCTACGGGATTTTGTGTGCTGATCCTGTAATAATACGTTGTATTCTCATCTCTATCCAGATCAGCAAATATGTAATCACCACTTTCAGGGACACTTCCAATATTTTCCCAGGTAAATTCATCTAAAGACCTTTCTATTATGAATGCAGTATGAAAGCCATAACCGATTGCCCAGCTTAGATCAACTTTATGAGGTGTTTCCGGTTTAACAGAAACTGATGTATTGTATGGTATACCTGTTTGAACAGTAAATGAATAAGTATCACTCCAATTACCATTATCACTTCTGACTCTCCAGTAATACTCTTCTCCCACAAGCAGCATTTCAGTGTTTTCATTTATAGTGTATGAAATACTTCCGGTAACGTGATTTACCTGTAAAGTATCCGTGAAAGACGATTCGTCACAAACCTCTACTCTATAGTATGTTGTATTGGCAGAATTGCCCCATTCCAATTCAGGAACCTGCCAGACATTTTCTTCTCCATTTTCCGGAAGAGCAAGAGTTGTTTGTCCACCAAGAGAAGTTGTTGTAAAGCTCCATGGTTCACTCCAGTCCAGTCCGTCTCTTTGAACTCTCCAGAAATATTCCGTATCTCCTTCAAAGTCTTCTACAAGGAGTGGAATAAAGTCTATTAATGTGCGATCTGAATGTATGCTGATAAGAGATGAAGTAACACACTTTATAGTGTCATTAGGTGATCCGGCAACAAAATAAATATAAGAATCAACAAGCGGATCACTGAAATTTACATCTGTATCTACCTGGATCTGATAATCATCTGCATCAGTATATACACCCCAGGTAAATTTTGTAATAACTCCAACATCGGTAGAATCATTTACAGGATTGATCAAAAGAGGAGCATTATTTGTAATGAAGCTAAAAATTTCACTTGAACCTATTGCCATATCAGAACTAACTCTCCAGTAATAAGGAGTATTACAATTGACCAACACACCGGATTCGGTATATGTGTTCCCGGAAACTTCTTCATTGATGACGATGTTCTCAAAATCAATATCGGTAGCCACCTCGAGAGTATAGACAGAGGTATTATCCATTTCTTCCCATTCAAAGACAACAGGAATTTCAACTTCAGTTTCTTCGTCTATCGGTTCAACCAGTGTAATAATACCATCTGTATAAAAATTCCATGTTTCACTCCAGTTGTTCTGAGTATTATCTGCTTTAACTCTCCAATAATATTTTTTATCGGACAGTAAGGTATCCGAATGAACATAGTATGTGTTTGCTATTGTAGCTGTAATCACTTCATTTTGGAAATAATTATCTTCAGAAATTTGAATAGTATATTCAGTTGCACCATCAAAATCTGACCATTCAAAAGTTGGTTTAATTCCTATATGAGAGCCACCTGCAGGATTTAATAGTTCAACAACAATGCTGATGCCAAAGCTCCAGACATCACTCCAGTCGCAATTATCTCCCTTTACTCTCCAGAAGTAATTTCCAAAATTTTCCAGTTCACCGGGTTGAGTTTGATATTGATTAATGGAATCTATAACAACTTCATTAATCACAAAATTATCTTCTTCGCTGAATAGAGTATCTTCTCTTACCTGTATATTATACTCGTATGAAGGATAACTTTCCCAGATAAATAACGGCTCTAATTCGTCGATAGAGGTATTGTTTTCCGGTTCGGTTAAATCAAGTTTCGGTCCGTTGTTACTTTTAAAGAACATCATAAAATCTGCAAGATCATATCCGAGAGAATCGGTTGGATCAAATGCATACAGAGTATCTGCTGTTACTTCAGCTCTAAGCCAAAGAGCTTCCGTATTATCATTGTAATAATAATCATAAAAATAGGTTTCATTATCTTCCGAGTCGATAGTCCATATCTGGTTATCTACCATATGAACGCTTTCAATATCATCAGCAGAAGAACTATAAGTATTACTACCTATTACTATCTGGTGGTTCTCGATGATCATATATAATTCTTCAACAAGAAAAGGATTCAATGAATCATCTCTTTGAGTAACAGCAGGGGAAGATTTTTTGGATATTCCGCTGCTTTTTGCTGTTGCTGGTGTTTGCTGTAATTTCCAGAGGTCCCATGAATCAATAAAAAAGGGATTTACATTATCCAGGTCTAAAGGGTCTTCACCGTTTGTTGTCTTTTTATCTTCACATCCTATAAAAATCAATAGTGACAGTATAAAAATCACTATAAAAGAATTTGTTAATATTGAACTTTTCATAAATTTCTCCTTTATAATTTAAACACTTTTCTCTATTGTTCTATTTCTTCAAGTATCTGCGCCAGCATTGTTTTTACCATGTCCACTTCCATAAATGATAGTGGAAAGCCAAAGATATAACATTTACCTCCATTATAATCTTTCAGCAAGGCAACAGGTTGTCCGTTATATTCATCGAATTCACTCTGGGTGGGATCGATTGGGTCGTCTCCTGCCGGTTTACATCCGAAACGATAAATAACAGTTGTTTCATCAGAAAGGAGGTCTTCATCGAAGAA
>JAIORR010000236.1 GCA_021108055.1 Candidatus Cloacimonadota bacterium | reverse complement strand
CCCGAAACTGAGATTCCTCAATAAATAATTTATACGTAATTTATAGTTAATTTGACATCAATGAAGATCATCGTAAAGAATGTTATCCCAAGCTTCCCAAAAATTAGGATTACCTCCCCAATTATAAACACCCTGCCAATCACCATCAGCTGGAACAGTAACATCTCCATCTCCATTTGTGTCTCCGCCATGTTCATCATCTTTGTAGGAAGTAAACCAAACACCATTAGCATCCCAGTTTACAAGATTGTCTCCCATATAATCCAGAGAACCACCATCAAATTTGAAGATAACATTTTCGGCAATAGTCAGAGAATTGCCTGTATCAATATTGATTCCCTGCGCCAGAGCACAGAAAGGTACTTCGGTTTCTACCCAGGAAATATTTCCTGCTATATTACAACTGGTTCCCTGATTATCTACAAAAATTCCATTATAGAGGTTATTCTGAGTAGGACTTTCCGGATTATGGAAAATATTGCTTGAATCAAGATTAAGTGAACCATTTATTCTCAATGGCTTCTCGTTATTATAGAATTGATTAAAAGCTATGTTAGTTCCTGCATCAGCAAGCCAGGCATTGAGAACACATTGGCTAGCACCTTTGTTATACACAAAAGCGCAATTAGTAACACTAACAGTAGTACCTGAGTCTAAAACCAAAGTGTAGTCTGCACTATAACCACCGCCATAATAAAACTTGCAATAATCAAAAGAAGATACATTATTTATTTCCAAAATTTTGATGTAGTCCCAGTCTCCCGGACCAGCTGATGTTATGGAACCATCATTATTTGTATCTCCACCTACAGTATCATCTTTATAAGAAGTAAACCAGATGGGCTGAGACATTGTTCCTGCTGCAATTAGTGTACCACGCACCCACCAGTCGTTATTTTGCAATTTTATCATAACACCCGGAGAAAGTGTTAATGATGTTCCCAGAGCAATTGACATCTCACTGCCATCAAAAACAAATGGTACTTCGGTCTCACTCCATACTAAATCTCCTACAACAGTCATATTGTTTACCTGGATACCATTATGATCATTCACATCTGAACGACCGCTGGGATCATGGAAGATATTGGAATCATCGATATTGTATGAACAATTTATATTCAATGGCCAGGTGTTATCGTAGAATACGTTATTTTGAATTATCGTTCCGGTATCAGCAAGACTTGCATCAAGAGCACCATAATCACCCTCATTATGAGCAAATGTACAATTTGTAACACTAGCATTAGTTTCTGAATCTAAATACATTACATACCTATCCTGATAACCTCCGCCATAATAGATTTCACAATAATCGAAGCTCGATTGATTATTACTTCCGGCAATACCGATGTTATTCCAGTCACCCCGGGTAGGATCGCTGGCACTACCGTTACCGTTCGTATCACCACCATGAGCATCATCATGCCAGGAAGTAAAAATTATGGGTAACAAGGTTGAACCTTCTGCAATTATCATGCCACCGGAATTTCCCCAAACACCGAAACGAGCAGAATCCTTGAATTTGATCCGAGTTCCTGCTTCTATGGTTAAAACAGCCTGAATAAGAATTTCTCCATCTATCAAGTAGATATTATTATTCGTCCAGGTTGTATTTCCTACGATATTATTTTCAATTAAAACAACAGTAACTGGTTGAAGCTGGAAATCTACAGTAGTAGTTTCTCCTGCATCAACTTCGACATCTGCCATCACCTGCATATTATAACCTTCAGCAGTACAGGTAAATGTGTAAGTACCTTCATCTGTTTCAAAAGAATAGGTTCCTCCAGTTTCTGAAGTTGCAACATCAGCGGTACCATCATTTATAGTAGCACCACTAATAGCCTCACCTGTGTTTGCATTAGTTATAATGCCTTCTACAGTACCCGGTTCATCAGGAGCTGCTGGGTCTTCTTCACATCCGAAGAATATAAATGAGAATGCAATGATCATCAATGCAACAAATAAATTGAATTTTTTCATTTTTCCCTCCTTCATTTTTTGAAATCTAATATTTAACTTAAAATTCATAAAAACTAAATGTTGAAATTACAATTCAGCAGTCAAGTAATTTGATTTTAAATAAATCTGTAAAAAAAGTTTATTATCCCAGAGGTTTCCAGAGATATATATCAAAGTCGATCTTATCGTTCTTTCCGAATTCTATTCCTTCTTTTTCCAATAACGATTTTTGCAGTTCGTATCCATTTCCGTGTTTCAAAGAAATATTGCCTTTACTGTTCACGATCCTGAACCAGGGAAGGTCTTCTTTCTCGGAAGATGAATTCAATAATCTTACAACCTGACGTGCCCCTCTGCTATTACCGGAATAAGTTGCGATCTGCCCATAGGTTGCCACTTTTCCGAAAGGGACTCTTTTAATTATCTCTATTGCTCTTTTAGAAAAAGATGAAACCATTATTTCCTCCTGAAAAGGAAGTTTTATTTATATCAAAGCCTGGATTGGTCCCAGCCCTGTTGCAGAACCTTCTTTGATAGCTTTTAATATCGTTCCGCCACCCGTGAAGAAATAGTATTTATTGTCTTCAAGTGCTTTCGAATATACATCTGGTAACAGCGTTTTAAATTCCTGGAGTGTATCTCCGCCGCCGAATAATTTCTGAGCCTGTTTATTCTTATTAATTATTGAATCCAGTGCAATCGTACCTTCTGCAAAATTAGGAGTTAAACCCATAACTGCGTTCACGAAAATAGTTTTTGCAGATGCAAATATTTCTTTTACTTTTTCAGTTTGGAAGGATTTTTCTGCCACATCCAGAACATAGTTCAGTTCAGTTCCAGCTTTCAAATCGTAGATACTATGGGTTCTGAATTTTCCTTGGATTTTATCATTTAACAGATCAGATTCGACAACATCGGGAAGTTCTATGATTTTCTGCGGATATTTTTTTGTAAGTTCAACGAATTCGTGGGCAGCAGAAATATCCTCGTCGGTGATGCTTTTAATTTTAATACCATATTTTGCACATAGATAAGCGTTGTAGAGCACACCGCCAATAACCAGGAAGTCAGCCATTTCCAAAAGAGCTGTTAGTGGTCCGATCTTCGTATCAAATTTTGAACCTGCAACAACCGCTACAAACGGTCTGGCAGGATTTAAAACTTTATCGAGATTTTCAATTTCCTTCTGCATCAAAATTCCTGCACAGGAAGGCAGGAATTCGGCTATATACACTGTGGATGCATGCGGCTGCCATGAACCGAAAGCATCATTCACAAATATATCTGCAAGTTGCGCAAGTTCTTTTGCGAATTTTCTACTTTCCTCACCTCCAGCTTCCTCGCCTGGGAACCATCTCGTGTTGGGAAGGTAAATGCCGTCGATTTTGCCGCTTCGCAATTCAGCAATGCATTCCTTATTTTTCATATCCGGTTTATTATCGAAAGCTATCTCAAATTTTACATTTAGTTCTTTATTCAGGTAATCCACAACAGGTTCTACGGAAGTATTTGCAGATACTGTTATTTTGCCGGTTTTCTTATCACGTGGTCTTCCTACATGAGTCATCAGGATAGGCTTTCCACCTTTTTCAAAAATGAACCTGATCGTAGGTAAAGATGCATCGATCCGGTATGGGTCTTTTATCTGTCCTTTTTTCACAACGTTATGATCGACACGCACCAGAACGATCTTTCCTTTCAGGTCTGCATCCTGTATTTTTGGGATATTCTGCATTTATACCTCCCTGAAAATAAAATTTACTGGTAAAAATTTTATTTTCCGATGATTTTATGCAACAAATTTCTTAATTATTTTATAAAAAAAGCCCCCGATATAACGAGGGCGTTGATTTATCAGATTGAATTTTTATTTCAGTAATATCAATTTTTTCACACTGGTATAATCACTTCCATGATTATTTACATTGAGTACAGCGAAATAAATTCCGGAACTCACAGGTTTATTGTTTTCATCAGTTCCGTTCCAGACAACACTTCTCGTCTCCAAGCTCCTGCTTGGAGATGTAGAAAGTGTTTTCACTTTCTGTCCTTTGATGTTGTAGATAATTAACTCCGTGTTCTCCGTGTGCTCTGTGGTTGAAAATTTTATTATTGTACTTGGATTGAAAGGATTGGGATATATACTTAATATCTGCGTTGTATTAAGCAGCAATTCTTCTTTGGCACTACTTACTGCAACTGTCAAAGTTACAGGAACAATCGTTTCTTCTCTGTCATCGGTAATGATAATATTGCAGGTATATTCATCCGGTATGAGGTCGGATGAATCGAAAGTTATTTCTACATTTACAGAATCACTGCCAGCTATACTTCCACTCATCGGATCCAGGGACATCCAGTCAACCGGATCGCTTAAAGATATACTGTAATTCAAAATAATATCCCCGATATTTTTTAATTCCATATATTCGGTCAGGATTTCATCAGGATTCATCTCAATATCGAATGAAGCAGGATCAACGATAAGTTCTGCAGGAGCCTGCGGTCCGGCAATAAATATATACGGATCGGGAGCTCCGATAAACGGATGATTCCTGCTTTGTCCGGATTCATCGGCAGCATGAATATAATATGCCACTTCTGTTCCTTCAGGTTGAGAAGGAATTATGCCTTCATAAGTAAAATCTTCCACTAATGTCATATTAACGGAAGTGTATTCACCGCCATCAACTTTGTAATAAATTAGAAGCGAATCCGAGTAAACCGGTTGTCCGCTGTAAGGAATTATTTCTGCTTCAATCTCATAATTCGGTCTCTGGGGTTGTTCTCCCTGAATTGGAATATGACGGATGTAAAGCATATTCCTATCTGCAATTCCCTTTGTTCTGCAATGAAGTGCATCTGTTGACTGCCAACTTCCCGTAAAGCCAAGAACTTCATAGCCGGGCATTGCATCTTCATAAACCTGCAGGGCTGCATTATCATAAGCTGCATTACCGGTTATGGGAACAAAAACTCTGTCGTTCAATATTAATGAATTTGTATAAGGCTGATCATTGGGAGTATTTACGCGATAAACTTCGTAGAGCGTTCCATAAGAAGAAGTTTGTGCAGCAAAATAAGCCGCTGTCGCTTCGATCTCGTCATATTGCGGATGAGTGACAGGAACTTCTCTTATCAATATTTTATCTACATCGAGGTATTTTCCCCAGCAATCTATATGATCGATGTAAGTATTATTGGGATCGGGAACTTTATGATATGTTTCAATTCCGAGGTAATCCAGAACGAATTGATCTATTTCAGGAATCGTGAGACCAGGATTCTCTGAAATAACAAGGTCGGTAGAAGCAGAAATGCCCATTCCGTCTGTCATATAATTTCCGCCCGTATGAATTAAATCCATTCCAAAAAGTTCTATTTCCAGGAAAGCAGCCATCTCGATGGGAATGTCATTATCGTTTGGTCTGGGACGATTGTATGGAAAATTCACAATACCAACCTGGTTGTTACCGTCTGCAACGTACCAGGGACCATAATCTCTTGTCCAATATGAATCTGAAGGAGCATGCAGGAAATTACAGTTTGCCATGTTCACACCATTAGAATTATATATGTTTGTAACATAATCTTCCTGGGACTGATTGAGGACAATAGTTGTAACTCCTGTTTCCTGTGACATCTCAGCGATCAAATTATAATTGATCCCGAATGGATAGCGTATCAACACGCCTTCCATCGGTTCAAATTCGGCAATATTGCGAACCGGTGTCGGCGGCGGATCGGTTGGATAGAAATCTCTACTGAGATCTACTTGCAACTGAGATTCTTCATAGCTGAGCCAATGACCAAGAGACGGATTATCTTTTAACCAGTTATTTTCACTTTCCATATTATCTGCAAAGAGCATAATACTTGAGATCAAAAATAGTGCTGTGATAATTACTTTTTTCATCTTTGTTTCCTAAGATATAATTAACCCGAGTCGATCCTGCAAAAGCAAAGCCGACTCGAGTTTTATTTTTTAACCATTCGTAAGGTCGAGAAAAGCAAGAAGTCCGACAACCTTCCGAAGGTTATTTCAGCAGCAGCATTTTCTTCACTTTTGTTTCTTCGCCTGCTTTCAACTTGTAGAAATATATACCTGATGCAACATTTTTATTATTGTGGTCTTTACCGTTCCAGATCACAGTATGATCTCCTTTCTCCAAACGATCATTAATCAAAGTTGTTACTTTCTGACCCCTGATATTGTATATACTTAGCTCTGTGTTCTCCGTGTGCTCTGTGGTGAAGTATATCGTAGTTTCCAGATTGAACGGATTAGGAAAGTTGGTTAATTGGCATTGGGTATTGGGTACTTGGTTTTGGGTTACTTCAACCGTTTCTACCATTGGAATTAGTACTTGCGTAAATTGCCCACCTAACACTTCTACTT
>JAIORR010000130.1 GCA_021108055.1 Candidatus Cloacimonadota bacterium | reverse complement strand
TATAATATCGATGACTCTGCCGGAAATAACAACGGTGTTGCAGATTATAGTGAATCGATTGTTTTAGATATGACCGTAAATAATGTAGGAAGTGATGAAGCAATAAATGTTGTAGTTACAATATCCTCTACCGATCCTTATGTTACTATCATCGACGGAACAGAGAATTTTGGAAATATCCCTGCAGGTAACCTTGCCACCGTTATCGGAGCATTCTCTTTTGATGTTGCAGATAACATTCCGGATGAACATATTATCAATTTCGATCTGGAAGCAGTAGGACAGGCTACATGGGAAAGCAGCTTCTCTATTGATGCTCATGCACCAGTACTTACTTCGGAAAATTTTATTATTAATGACGCCGCTGGTAATAATAACGGAAGACTCGATCCGGGTGAAACTGTTACTGTATTAATTCCTACTGCTAATGAAGGTAGTGCTACATCTCCATCTGCAATCGGTACTCTTACCTGTACCGAACCTCTCATCACAATCGAAGTTGAGACATATACTCTGGGTGAGATCGTTGCCGGTGGAAGTGTAGATGCTGTCTATACCGTAACGGCAGATCCGGGGATTCCTGTAGGATCTACTTTAAATTTCTTGTATGAGGTCGTCGCCGGTGCATATTCATCTCAAAATAATTTTTCTATCGTTGTAGGCCTTATTGTCGAAGATTTTGAAACCAATAACTTCCAGAGTTTTGAATGGCAGTTTGGTGGAGATGCAAACTGGTTGATAGCAACCAATCCTTATGAAGGAGCATATTGCGCTCAGTCTGGTGATATTGGCAATTACCAGAGTTCTTCCTTATATTTGCAAGTTAATGTTCTATCTGCTGGTGAACTGAGCTTCTATAAAAAAGTTTCCTCTGAAGGCGGTTGGGATTACTTACGATTCTATGTAGATAATAATGAGATTGACTCATGGAGCGGTGATGTTGCCTGGAGTCAGGAAACATATCAAATTACTGCTGGAGAACATACATTTAAATGGGAGTACGAAAAAGATAGTTCTGTAAGTACCGGTTCGGATTGCGGCTGGATAGATTATATTGTCTTCCCACCGATAGGTATGCCGCCTATTGGAACCATAGAGGGAACAGTAACTCTTACCGGCGGTTCAGGCAATGTACAGGACGTAGTTGTAAGTGCAGATGGATTCTCGACCAATCCTGATGCTTCAGGTGATTATTCTTTCCAGGTTTCTCCCGGAACTTATGATGTTATTGCCGAATTAGATTGCTACGAACCTGTTACTGTTGCAGGTGTTTTGGTTGAACAGGATATAACAACCAGTGGTATCGATTTCACTCTTTATCCTCTTGCAGTTCCAACCGGTTTGGCTGGCACAATCGTAGATTTCAATGATGTTCACCTCGAATGGACCCAGCCTGCTGCTTCAAGAAGTATAGAACCATCAACTATTTCAATCAACAATGAGAGAATTTCCAGAACTGGAATACAACAAATTGAAAAATCTCAGGAAACCGATGAATCCCGCGATCTTCTCGGTTATAAGATATATCGTGATGATGTGATGATCCATGAAATAACCAACTCCACTACAACAACTTATGATGATCTGGCTCTGGATGCAGGTGATTATGACTATCATGTAACAGCAATTTATGATGTTGGTGAATCATATCCTTCCAATATCGAGCCGGTTACAATAATTCTTCCTGCACCCCAGAATCCACAGGCAGGAAGTCAGGATCAAGACATCCTGATAACTTGGGATGCACCGGCAAGTAGAGCTCTTTCTCATTACAAAGTTTACCAGAATTTGGTTCAGATAGCCAACAATATAACGGAAACTTCTTATCTGCATGAGAGCGTCCCAACAGGAACTTACACCTACAATATCAAGGCTGTTTATGATGGCGGTTACGAATCTGCAATGTCGGCAGATGCTGTTGTTGAACACGATCCGGTTAATACAGATGATTTACTTATTCCTATCAAGACCGAACTCTGCGGCAATTATCCAAACCCGTTCAATCCAACCACAACTATCAACTTCGCACTCAGTGAAGCAGGCAATGTTACTATCGAAGTTTACAACATCAAAGGAGAAAAGGTTGTCACTTTGCAGAACGGATATCTCGAAGCAGCATATCACAGTGTTGTATGGAATGGGAAAGACAATTCCGGCAACAATGTTTCAAGCGGTATTTACTTCTATAAGATGAGATCTGATGGAAGATATACAAGCACCAGGAAAATGATCCTGTTGAAATAAAATACATTAACACAGGTTGGGGGAAACTTTCCCCAACCTTTATTTTTTTCTAAAGGAGACTAACAATGAAAAAAATTCTTTTTATCCCCCTACTGTTTCTTCTAATTACGGTACTCTATTCTGAGACAATTTCATTTAATTATGATTTTGAAATGCCGGTAGTTAAAACCACGGAACAATATTCGGAACTCATCTATAAAAATTGCTATAACTTTGGAGATGAAGGCTACCCGCTAATGCCCCATTTTGGAGCAGACATTCTTCTTCCGCAGAACCATCAGGCAATTTCGATAAATATTGTTTCCACAGAATATTATCCAATAATAGAGAACATCATTATAAAGCCTGCAGGAAAGCAGATACCATTGTCTTCCCGGACAAATGGAGATTACAAAGTTAAACCGAATACCGAAATTTATTCTTCATCAAACAGATATCCCGAAAATATTATCGAAAATTTGAATACTCATTTTCTTAACGGGCATTCAATTGCTTCCTTCACGATCTGTCCCGTATCTTTTTTCCCGGAAACAAACAAAGTTAAATTCCTGAAAAACATTACTGTAGAAATAGAGACCGAAACGTCCAAACGTGCATTGGAATCAGGATTATTCCTGAAAAAAGCGGATACTGTAAAGCAAAGATTAGTAAACATAATTGATAATCCCGAAGATATTTCCGGTTATAATTACAGACCTGAAAACAGGGATGAAATATATGATATTCTGCTGATCACAAATAATGCTCTTTTACCTGCATTCAATGATTATATCAACTTCAAA
This sequence comes from Candidatus Cloacimonadota bacterium, assembly GCA_021108055.1. GTDB lineage: Bacteria > Cloacimonadota > Cloacimonadia > Cloacimonadales > TCS61 > JACNIV01. The sequence continues at coordinate 3,363 of JAIORR010000130.1, read as the reverse complement.
GAATCTGCAGGCTACATTGTTGCAACTATCACAACAGAAGATATTTATGCTCAATATACCGGGCAGGACGAACAGGAAAAGATCAGGAACTGCATCATAGATTATTATATAAATTACACTATTTCTTATGTGATACTGGGCGGTGATTCGGCTCCGAACACCCCTTCCGATAATATCATCCCTCATCGTGGATTTTTTGCAGACCCGGGCGGTGGATATGAAGATTATGATATTCCTGCAGATATGTATTACTGCTGTCTCGACGGTTCCTGGAACGATGATGGAGATAATAGATGGGGAGAAGCAAGCGAAGCAGACCTTTATGCAGAAATAGGAATTGGAAGAATATGTGCGGATAGTTCCACGGAAATTATCAATCATACAAACAAATTATTTATGTATCAGAACGAGCCCGTTGTCGCTGATATCGAAAAAACACTTATGGTAGGTGAATACCTCTGGCCAAATACATACGGAGGACAATATAAAGATGAAGTAGCATTAGGAAGCTCTAATCATGGATACACAACCGCCGGTGTAAGTGCAAATTTTACAATAAACCGATTATACGAAATGCAGGCAAACTGGGAAAAAACAGATATCTTTAACCAATTCAATAATGTTGGAATAAATCTTTTGAATCACCTTGGACATTCATTTACAGACTACAATATGAAAATGTATAATTCTGATGTAACAACTTCTAATTTCCAGAATGATGGAATAACACGCGGATTCGTTATTGGCTATTCGCAGGGTTGTTATGCCGGTTCTTTTGATAACAGGAATGACACTGCGGGTTCGTATGGAAGTGATTGTATTTCAGAAAGGTTCACTACTCTTGCCACTTCTCAAGCTGCTTTTATTTCCAATTCCCGTTATGGATGGGGACAGCAGGGCAGTACAAATGGACCTTCTCAATATTTCGACAGACAGTTCTTCGATGCGATCTTTGATGAAAATATCACACAGATCGGTAATGCGAACAACGATTCAAAAGAAGATAATGTTGCCTATATTAATTCGCAGCAGGTAATACGATGGTGTGCATATCAATTAACCCTTTTTGGTGATCCCACCATGGATATCTGGACGGAACAGCCTTCCGATATTAACGCTGTTTATGATCCCGGTGTTCCTATTGGAACAACTCAGATCACTTTCCAAACAGATACACCTTATGCAAGAATAGGACTCATTCAAAATGAAGAATTGATCGGGAGAGGAGTAGCTGATGAAAGCGGAAACATCATTATCGATCTGTTCGATATGCTGGTAAACACCGAAGATATCGAAATCTCGATAATCGGACACAACAAGACAAGACATCTTGGAACGATCGAAGTGCTGATAGACCAACCTTATGTGATCTATAATTCACACCAGATCAATGATAGTGCCGGTAATGGAAACAGTGTTGCAGATTTCGGTGAAAATATTCTTCTCGGAGTTACTCTGGAAAACATTGGAACTCAGACAGCGAACAATGTGAATGCAACCTTATCATCGATAGATGTATATACTTCCATCTCGGATAATTCACAGGTTTATGGAACGATCGCAGCACAAAGCACATCTATCCAGAGCGATGCCTTCGAGTTTGATATTGCCGGAAATATCCCCGATCAGCATGAGATAATATTTGAACTGGAAGTTTCCGGTTCTGCAAGGGATACCTGGTTCTCGGAATTCTCTGTAACAGTTAACGCACCAGCGATAAATTTTGATGATCTTACGATCGATGATGCTGCCGGAAACGGCAATGGTCGCCTCGATCCGGGAGAAACTGTTCAGATAACCTTTCCCATCTGTAATGACGGGCATATAGATTCACCTTCTGCTACAGGAGTTTTGAACTGCACAAATCAATTAGTAACTATAGAAAATGATACTGTCGATCTTGGTGTGCTTGCTATCGGTTCTATGGTTTATGCGGATTTTTCTGTAACAGCAGATGAAAGCATTATCGCAGGAACACCCATATCACTGACCTTTGAAATATCTGCAGGTGAATACATTTTTGAACATGATTTTGTAATTCCTGTAGGAATTGTACTGGAAGATTTTGAAACAGGAGATTTTACGGCTTTTTCCTGGCAATTTGCTGGTGATGCGGATTGGGTAATCAATACAAATTCCTATGAAGGAAATTACTGTGCAAAATCCGGCTCTATCGATCACAATCAGGAAACATGGTTAATCTTGGAAGCAGATGTCATGTTCGATGATGAGATAAGTTTCTACCGCAAAGTATCCTGTGAAGATGTTGGCAGCACGTCAGGTAATTATTATGATTATCTCTCATTCTATATAGATGATACAGAAATGGATAAATGGGCAGGAGAAAAACCATGGGAAGAAGTCAGCTTTCCGGTTACTGCGGGCTCGCACAGTTTTAAATGGCGTTTTATTAAAGACCAGGGTGTAGTCAGCGGATCCGATTGTGTGTGGATCGATTATATCAATTTCCCGGCACTCGGAAATCCCAGCCCGCCCGAGCTTATTGTAAACCCGCTCTCTTTTGCAGTTGAAATGGAAGAGAATTCAACCCATACGGAAATACTGGAGCTTTCTAACCAGGGTGGTGGTTTTATTAATTATACATTAGCACTTTCCGAACCTCTGGATTGGATAGCATTAGGTACTGATAATGGAACACTACTTACAGCAGAACTTCATGAAATCGATGTAAATTTCGATACAAACGGCATAATGCCGGACGAATATACCTGCCAGATAATTGTTACAGACAACCTGAGAAATGAAACAATGATCCCCGTGACGCTTACGGTAACTGAAACAGATGCAGGGAATAATTTGATCCCTGTAGTAACAGAACTGATCGGCAACTATCCTAATCCATTTAACCCGGAGACTACTATTTCATTTTCAATAAACACCGAAAACACTGAAAACACCGAGATTATGATCTATAACATCAAAGGACAGATAGTGCGTACTCTTCTGGATAAAGAAATGGAAGCAGGTTATCACAGAATTCTGTGGAACGGTAAAGATAATTCCGGGAAATCAGTTTCCAGCGGAATTTATTTTACAAAATTCCGAGCAGGAAATTACTCTAAAACAGGCAAAATGATCTTGATAAAGTAAGTGATTATAACCTTTGGAATTTATGCTGTTGAATCCTTTTTTATTCAACTGGTATGGTTATCGGACTTCTTGTTTTTCTTGCTTGTCCGGCGTAGTCCGTCAGTTGCCGGACGAAGCCTGAACCTTCGAAATGGTTAAATAGACATTTGTTTCATCTCATAAAAACCCCTCTCTTGTTTTTAAAGAGAGGGGATTGGGGTGAGTTCGGGTGAGGTTGTGTAATAATGAAAAAAATACTTATTTCTTTAGTTA
>JAIORR010000212.1 GCA_021108055.1 Candidatus Cloacimonadota bacterium | reverse complement strand
CCTTTGGCTGGCGTATAAATCTCAAGAGGAGATTATTCCCTTCTCCGTAATAATACCTGTAATGAATTTTGCCGGTGTTACATCGAATGCCGGATTGAAGGCATCAGAACCCGGAGAACAGACCAGAACCCTTTCCACTTTTCCATCTTCGGTTAAACCTGTCTGATACAGGACTTCTTCCGGATTTCTTTCTTCAATGGGAATTTCTTTTCCTGTTTTGCAGACTGGATCAAAGGTTGAAGTTGGTGCTGCTACATAGAACGGAATTCCAAATTCCTTGGCACAAATTGCTTTCTCCAAAGTGCCGATCTTATTGGCAACATCTCCATTTGCTGCGATCCTGTCAGCTCCCACAATTACCATGTCGATCTTTCCCTGTTGCATTAAATGTGCAGCAGCATTATCCGGAATAACTGCATGAGGGATTCCTTCGTTTTTCAATTCCCATGCTGTGAGTCGTGCTCCCTGACTGCGGGGACGGGTTTCATCCACATAAACAAAGATGTTTTTTTTACTTTTATGAGCCATATAAATGGGGGAGAGAGCAGTCCCGAAATCTGTAAAAGCCAACCAGCCGGCATTGCAGTGGGTTAAAATTCTAAAACCACTTTCGATGAGATTATTTCCATGTTCCCCGATCTTACGGGAATCTTCCGCATCTTTATCTGCAATGGATTGTGCTGTATGAATTGCTGATTCCACAGGATCGTTCGATATTTTTGCTTTCAGAAAAACTCGTTCGGTGGCATAAAAAAGGTTTTGTGCAGTTGGTCGGGTGGCTTCGATTTCCTTTTTAGCTTTTTCCACTGATTCCCAAAATCCTTTTTCCGGTGCTTCCAGAAATGCTTGAGTCATAGCAAATCCGGCAGCGGAACCGATAGCTCCTGCACCCCGAACAAGCATATTCTTGATTGCTTCACAAGTTTGTTTGTATGATTTTGATTCGAATATCTCAAACTTGAAGGGCAGCAGGTTCTGTTCGATCAGGAAGACCGATGAACCTTCCATCCAAACTGTACGATGGTTTTTGCCGTTGACTTTCATAATTAATAAGTGTTAACTGGGAAATTCTCGAAAGGGGTTTTTACAAGTATCTTCTTAGCAATATCTGTAATAGATGAGTCCCATGTTTCCCTGGTCATGGCAAAGATAAATATTGTTGGACTTATTATTTTCCCGTAAGAAACGATCTGTTTCTCATTGTTATCCCATATTGCATAAATAAAGGTGTGGCGTAAGTCGGGAAAAGAACCACCTCCACCACCTACCCATGATCCACCCATGCCATTTGCAGCAGGAACATATACACCAGGAGAACCGGAAGTTCCATCTACACGGGAAATATGATAATCTTGAATAAACAAAACAAAATCTGCATATAAAGAATCAATTTTTACAACCCGACCATCTTTGGGTAGATCAATATAAATTGTTTCTTCCTTTCCCACTGTTAAAGAACGTTCTTTAAATTCCTTTGTGTCAACATCATAAATGAAGTTAACATCTGAGAAAGTTGAGAGTTGACTCATTCTTCCTTTGAAATTAAAAGTAAAAAAATCGTCGTAAACTTGTTTAGGATCGCCTTCTCCCAAGTCATCGGTTACATCTTTTGTATTTTCAATGAAGAAATCAGGATGAACGATTGCCAATGATTTACTTTCAATAATTCTTCCTTTATACATCGGCATAAGATAAGTTGTAGGAACAGCACAAGCTGAGAGAACTAATACTAAAATCCCTGATAATAGATAAATAACTCTTTTCATTTTCTCCCCTTATTCATATTTTTTTCTCATTTCATAGTGCTCGACAACGCCGAACAAAGTATATCCTTTTCCAATAATTTTATAATTATGTTTCTGATAAAATTTCACAGCATTCTCACGTGCATTCAGGATGATAGTTTTTGCCGTTGACTTTCAATTTCTGCTCCAAACTAATTGCTCTTTATCGAATACCCAGCCAATACAATATCCGAAGCTCGCCCCAATCAGCCATCCGATAATTGGTCCCGCTATAACAGGATGAATGAATTTAGCATCTTTTCCGTCATCATATCCTTCAAGCTGGGCTATCGTTGCTCCTACTGACATACCCAATAATAATCCAATGAAACCACCGAGATTGATGCCGTTTTTTTTGAGTTCGGTTCTTAACCATATTTTGGAAATATCTCTCTTTGGATAAAATATTAGTGAATCACTTATTATTTGAATATTATGCTCTGAATCCTTATAAAATCTTCCAAATACGGTATCACCTGAGACTAATTGAATTTTCATTAACTTTTGGAATTTAAATGCAATTACCTCATTATTCATTACAAAAGATTTGATTTTTGCTTTGTTAAAAAGTTCATGAGTCCAGATGTTTTTCCGGTTGATTTTGTATATTTTCTGGTAGGAATTGTAATTTATCCTCAAGTCAGGCTGATCTATTTCATTTCTGGCATAATCGATGTTCTGAATAGCATCTTCACTAATTACATATAAAGTATCATCTTTAGATAAGTAAACTATTTTTTTCTTGTGTTTTATTAGAGAACCGGCAATAAGCTTTTTGTTGATCAGGATAACTTCTACGGAAAGTAAATTAGAAAATAGGATTATCAATAAACATGCTAATAAAGTGATTCTTTTCATTTAAACTCCTTTTTTTACAGTTCCTTTCTCATTTTAAATGCTCGGATTCTACTTCTGTTTCTGGTTCTTCGATTATCATTTCAGTGTTTTATTACTACTTTTGTTCCGATTTTTGTAATCGAATATATTTCATTAATATCCTTGTTTTTGAGGGAAATGCAACCCAGAGTCCAATTTTCTTTGGAGTCGATTAAGTAATCCATTCCTTTTGGAACGCCATGAATTCCCAAATCTCCGCCGATATTTGCGTTTTGTGGAATTTTATTTTGCGATTTTGCTTCTTTGTGTTTACTCCATGAATCATCTGTTGGATAGTCTATCCAGAGGAATTTCGACCATGAATGATGTGGGTATCTATCACGAATCTTAAATTCTCCTTCCGGTGTGCAGCTATCTCCCTGACGCAGCTTATCATCTATCGGGTTAGATCCGAAAACTACAGGATAGCTTTTAATAATTTTTCTATAATATTGAATTGATAGTTTATATTTCGATTTTTCAATAATAATCTGAATGCTATCTTTATTAAGATTTTCGATTAGATCAGAGATATTTTTATCGTAGTTTAAGAGTTGTTGATTATTAGCAGGATTTTGGGAGAATGCAGGATAAATAGATAACAGGATGATAGAAATTAGAATAAAAAATTTCATTTACTTTTTTCCTTTCTCGATCTGGCAGATCGAGTTACTTGTACCGCAAACATCCCTGTTTGCGATTTTTAAAGACGGAGCTTTGAGTTACTTTAATATCTCAACATATCCAAAAAACTTTCTATTCTCAACTTAGTTCTTGCATCCAATTCACCCGGCTGGTCTCCTTCGATAGTGAGGAAAGGAATATCTATGTATTTTTTCAGGAGAATGTTATCGATCTGGCGATGACAGAAAGATTGTGAATAGCTGATAACTGCATCCAATTTGCGTTTTTTAATTTCTGCTTTAATATCTTCCAGTCTGTCGAAAACAGAATATGGATAAGTGTATTTCAGATATTGTTGGGTCAGGTCTTCTTCCAAATATGGCATGGAAAACTGTCTTTGAATTTCATTGAAAACTACGTTTGCACCATTTTTTAGAAGGAAGTCGTAAAGATCGGTAATGATGGGAGGAACGCCCAGAAATCCAAATCTGAAATTGAATTTCAAAGGTTTCCGATTCTCTGCTTTCAAAACGAATTGATCCAGCCTGTTCTCAAAATCGACGGGATTACCATTGAAATCGGATGAATTTACCAGCCAGAGATGATTTTCCAATCCGGTTACTTTATTTTCTTTATATGTCAACTTATCCAGATAAACAAGTTTTTTCCTGATCTGATCGAGTCTTTTCTTTACTTTTATAACTTCTGAATGCGGGACATTGAAATGCTCTTCCAGTTTATTAATTTCTTTTTCAAGCTCCTTTCTGTTTCTGTTGTAGGAAAAGGAAAACGGGATAATTTTTATTTTTTTATCTTTCAAAGTTGCCATTAAAGATTGAGTATTGGAACAATCACCCTCCACCACACCGATCACAGCATCGATATCCGAGGAAAGAACTACGCTGTACATGCCTTTTATCCAACTGCAGATATTACGAGGATAGCCGATGAATTCAGCGTCTTCCACATATTTTTTTGCATTTCCGGTTATAAAAATGTTATTCAGGTCAACCGGTTTGTGTCCTGCGGCATAAATTATTTCTACTGGAAAGGAAGTTGTGAATCCTATGATCATTGTAACTCCTGTAACATTGATAATTCCAAATACTCGTGATCCAGTTTTTCAAGTTTTAATTTCATTTCAACGATTTCACTTTTGAGTCTTTTGATCTTTTTCGTCAAAGTTTTTACTTTCTCCTGGTTTTTATACGTGGAAAGATCATGGAATTCTTCTTCGCAGGAAATGATTTCTTCATTGTGTAATTCGATCTGCTTCTGAATACTTACGATTTCTTGATAAAGTTTTTCCAGCATAATTGGATTGACTTTACGAATTTTTGATCTTGGTTTTTGTTTTTTGGGTTTAACAATTTTCTCCTGATCAAAAGAAAATAACATTTCTACCGAATCTTCAGTTTCAGTGATGGTTCCATTTTGGAAAAACCATTTCTTACCGGCTATTTTTTCGATGAAATATGTATCGTGCGAAACGAAAATAATAGTGCCTTCATAGTTTTGCAATGCTTCTTCCAGACTGGCGATCATGCTCAGATCAAGATGATTTGTCGGTTCATCCAATATCAGGAAGTTTGGTTTTTCGTGGATGAGCTTTGCTAGGTAAAGCCGTGCTTTCTCGCCGCCACTGAGCATAGAAACTTGCTTTTCCAAGTCATCTCCCGTAAAGCCATATTTTGCAAGATAGGAAAAAACATAACCCTTTGTTTCCAAGGGAGCTAACTGCCAGATCGTTTCTTTCACGTTCAGAGTATTATCCAGAACGAAGTGCATCTGATCATAATAACCGATGTGCAGGCTGGCACCCTTTTTTGCGTTTCCTTTCATTGGCTCGATCTCTTCATTCAGCATACGAAGTAAAGTGGTTTTTCCGCAGCCATTTTTACCCAACACGGCAATTCTATCCTGATAATTCATTCGCAGATTTACATTACTTGCCAATATATTTTCAGGAAATCCAAAAGTGATATTTTCCAAAATGTACACGTCGTTACCACTTCGTCTGGTAGGTTGTATATTCAGATTTACTGATCTTTCGTGCTGTGGTTTTTCGATTTGTTCAATTTTATCAAGACGCTTTTCCAGTTCTTTTGCTCTGCGGTACATCACTTCACTATCTCGTGCTTTTCCCCAGATTCGGAATTGTTTAATCTGATTGTCCATCTGTTTCAGTTTCTTCTGTTGTTTCTTGAATTCTTTTTCCTGCAGGATGGTTCTGCTTTTTGACTCTTCTTTATAAAACGTATAATTCCCGGAATATCGATGGAACGAATGGTCTTTTATTTCAATAATTTTCGTTACTGTTTTATCCAGGAAATGACGGTCGTGCGATATGATAACGTAAGGTTTTTCGATTTTTTTCAGGTAAGCTTCCAACCAGTAGATCATTTCCATATCAAGATGGTTTGTAGGTTCGTCCAGCAGAATAACATCGAAAGACTGAAGCAGGAATTTTGCCAGTTGAATACGTGTTTTTTCACCTCCACTGAATTGTTCAACTTTCTGTTCCCAAACAGATTGAGGGAATTTAAGACCGGTAAGAACAAGTTTCATTTCAGTGCGAAAAGTATATCCATCTATCTGCTCGAATTTTTGTTGTAACTTTGAATATCTTTTCAGGCTTTCTTGTGAATGATCGTGAAATAAGTCCTGTTCAGCAGCTTCCAGTTTTGCACTAAGTTCAATATAATCTTGTCGTGATTCCAAAACGCATTCGTAAAGAGTTTGATTATCATTCAGTTCTGGTTCTTGAGTAAGATATACGATTCTTGTATTTTTGGCAATGTGTACTTCACCATTTTCAGGGAAAAGCTTTCGGGTAATAATATTGAATAATGTGGTTTTGCCGGAACCGTTTTTTCCTACTAACCCTATTTGGCTGTTTCGCTCAATCGCAAAGTTGACGTTTTTGAATATAATATTATCGCCAAAACTATGCGATATGTTTGAAATCGATATTAAACTCATTCTTGCTCCAATATCCAAAAATGAATTGTTTAATGTTATGTCAAATATTCATTACAAAAAATACTTGTCATGAAAAAAGAGATTTTAAATCTGTCACCAGTCGGGATGTAGCGCAGCTCGGTTAGCGCGTTCGTCTGGGGGGCGAAAGGTCGGAGGTTCAAATCCTCTCATCCCGACCAGTTTTTAT
>JAIORR010000177.1 GCA_021108055.1 Candidatus Cloacimonadota bacterium | reverse complement strand
AGTAGAACTTTACGAAACTTCCGTCAGAGAAAATCTCTAAAAGTAAGTTTCGGAAAGTTATGATCATAAGAATATCAACTTGAAATTGTACCTGTTATTTTCGGCAGTGGAAATATTTTTCAGTGTTTTCTTTTAATTCCGGGAAAATAAATATTGCTTTATTAAAAAAGCTTTTTTAATTTAACAAATTTTCTAAATATCTGAAAAATAAACATTTTTCAATTGTAAATTTAACCATAAATATTTATCGCTTGACATATAGAGTTACTCATTATCGTTCGACTTTATTTTTTTTAAAAAAATTGGAAGATTCTTCCAAAGAATAAGGGGATTAGGTGATAAAAGATTTTTACTCTTTTACCAATAATCAAATTGTATCTTTTGTATTAACAAATAACAAATTCAAGTTAAAAAATAATATTCCCGAAACTATTAGAAATTCACATACACATAAAAGGAGCTCCATAATATGAAAACCGGAATTTACCTCTGTCAATGTGGTGGTAACATTTCAAATACTGTAGATTTAAACAGTGTTGCAGAACATATAAAAAAGAATGATGAAAATATTTTGGTCAAAATAAATAGTCATATGTGTTCCGGAGCAGGACAAAAATTAATTATCGATGATGTAAAAAAAAATGGATTGGAAAAAGTAGTTGTTGCTTCCTGCTCACCCCATTTTCACGAAAAGACATTTCGTTCCACCTTAAAAAAAGCAGGTCTGAATCCTTACGTACTCGAAATCGCCAACCTGCGTGAACATTGTTCCTGGATTCATAAAGATATTCCGGAAATTGCTACGGAAAAAGCAAATGATATCGTCGATGCTGCTCTTGCCAAAGCCAAACTGAATTATCCTCTCGAAGAGAAGAAGATGCAGCTTGGAAATGAAATTTTGGTCATTGGCGGTGGAATTGCAGGTATTCAGACTTCTCTTGATCTGGCTGATTCCGGCAAGAAAGTGACTCTGATCGAGAAACTGCCCACTATCGGCGGGAATATGGCAATACTAACAAAGACTTTCCCGACCGAAGATTGCGCTGCCTGTATACTTTCACCAAAGATGGCTGCAATCCTTGACCATCCGAATATAACGCTTTATACAAATTCGGAGATAGAAGACATTGTGGGTCACAGATTGCATTTTGAAGCAAGAGTAAAAAAACATCCCCGCTACATTAAAGACACTGTTAATATGGACCTGTGCCTGAGTTGTAATAAATGCACGGAAGTATGTCCTGTAACTCAGCCGAATTACTGGGAGCAGGGAATTATCAAAAGAGAAGCGATCTACATTCCGGCACCGCATGCCATTCCTTTTAAATATCTTATCGATGCTGAAAACTGTTTGCATTTCAAAGATAATTCATGTAATAAATGCGCAGAAGTATGTCCGCAAAATGTGATCGATTTTGAGCAGAAAGAAGAAATTATAAATGTTGCTGTAGATAGTGTGGTAGTTGCTACGGGATATGATATTTTTGATGCAAAGGAAAAATCCGTCTTTGGTTACGGAAAATATGAAAACGTAGTAACAGCTATGGAAATGGAAAGAATCGTGGATCATATAGTAGAAGCCGAACCACCGAGAAAAGTTGGGAAACGGGTAGCATTCGTGCAATGCGTGGGTTCTCGTGATGAGCAGGTTGGCAACGAATATTGTTCCAGGGTCTGCTGTATGTATTCCGTTAAACTTGCTTCACTTCTAAAACAGGCAAAACCGGAAACAGACATCTATATTTTCTATACAGATCTGAGAGCTTTTGGAAAAGGATATGAAGAATATTATAAGAGATCACAGAAAATGGGAATTAAATTCATCAGAGGAAAGCCTTCCCATTTCACAGAAGATAAAGAAACAAAACAAGTGATAATAACAGTTGAAGATACTTTGTCGCGAAATATTATCGAAACGGAATTCGATCTTGTAGTTCTGGCAAACGGATTGGAATTAAGTAAATCTTCTGATATTGTGGCGGATTCTTTGAAGCTGGCGAAAAGTGATGATGGTTTCTTCAAGGAGGCTCATCCTAAATATAAACCTGTCGATACTCTCGTGGAAGGAGTATTCCTGGCTGGCACGGCACAAGGTCCCAAAGATATTCCCGATACTGTAGCACAGGCAAGTGCCGCTGCTGCAAGAGTGATAGCAACCCTCGCTCAGAAAGAGGTTCCGCTCGATCCGATTCTGGCTTTTGTTCACCAGGATATTTGTGACGGCTGCGGAAAATGCCTGGAGATGTGTCCTCCCAAAGCGATATCTATGAATGCAGATGGAAAAGCTGCGGTGAACGAAGCACTGTGTCTCGGTTGTGGTTCCTGCATAGAAAGCTGTCCCATCGAAGCACTCGACTTGAACTATTACACCAATAAACAGCTTTATGCAGAGATCGAAGCAGCGTTGAAATTCAAAAAAGAAAATGAAAAACGCATTCTTGTTTTTGCAGATGATAATACAACTTACAGACTTATCGATGCCTGCGGTGTGAGAAAAATGAAATATACCAATTACATTCGAGTACTCCGCATTCCAAGTGGAAGCAGGGTAACTCCCAATCTCATACAATTTGCGTTCGCTAAAGGTGCAGATGCGGTTTTCATCGGTGATAGCCCGGAAAAAAGTTCCAGGTTTGAATGGGCAAATGAGATAACAAATAAAAATTTGAAAGTAGTTAAGAAGAAACTCAAAGAACTGAATATAGAATCTGAAAGATTGGTTTTCTCACAATTCACCGCCGCCGATCTGATGAAATTTATTACCGAGATCGATCAACTTGCAGATAAGATCGATAAAATGCAGCCGATTACAGATGAATTGAAAAAGCAGTTGCTTCCAAACAAAGAGAAATAAAGGAATAATTTATGGCACAAATAATAAAACTCAAAGATAAAGATACTGATTTCCTTGAAAAAATAATGGAATTGAGCGGAGAGCAGATCACTCTTTGTGAACAGTGCGGAACGTGTTCAGCCGGTTGTCCTTTCGTTAGTGAAATGGATATCAACCCATCACAGATAATGCGTTTGGTAATGCTGGGACAGGAAAGCGTGATGGATTCCAAAACAATGTGGATATGTGCTTCCTGCTTCACCTGCACGGTAAGATGTCCCCGCAAACTCGATCTTTCAAAAGTTTCCGAAGCGCTCAGACAGGTAACATTGCGGGGAGCGATCGATGAAATCGATATTAAAGAGATCAGTGATGAAGAAGCCTTGAAATTACCTACGATAGCCGTTGTGGGAAGTTTCAGAAAATTCACAGGATAATATGATATTAGGAGAAAATAAATGAAGATACCTTATTTCCCGGGATGTACATTAAAAACTACAGCTCAGAATTTTGAAATGTCCGCAATCGAATCTGCAAAAAAAATAGGAATTGAGTTTATCGAGCTTCCCCGCTGGAATTGTTGTGGAGTCGTGGCATCTTTAACCAGCGATGATCTGATGAGACACCTTGCTCCGGTTCGTAATTTCATTCGAGTTCAGGAAATGAATAAACAGGGACTCGTTAAAAATGAAAACAGACTGCTTACTCTGTGTTCAATGTGCTATAATACTCTCAGCTTATCTAATCTACGAATGAAAAATGAAGCCGACGATCTGCAAAAAATTAATGATTTTATGCACAGGGAAGAAGAAAATTATGATGGCAATATCGAGGTCGTTCATTTCCTTTCAATTTTGGAAGAAATGGGTTTCGATAAACTTGCACAAAAAATTACGAAACCGCTTAAAGATTTGAAAGTAGCTTCCTATTACGGTTGTATGCTGCTCAGACCCAAAGAAGTTGGGATCGATGATGCGGAAGCACCAGCAATTCTGGAAAATTTTGTGAAATCTCTGAAAGCAGAAACTGTGGATTGGGATGCGGGAAGTAGATGTTGCGGAAGCTATCATACTGTAAATAACGTTGATATCGTTTATAACCTTGTGAAAGGAATAATCCTGGATGCCAGAAAAAACGGAGCGGAAGCGATCATTACTTCGTGTCCGTTATGCGCTTTCAATTTGGATGTTCGTCAAAGCGAGATAAAAAAAGATAATCCCGATTTCCAGACGATCCCGATATTTTATTTTACCCAATTAATGGGAATTGCTCTCGGTTTGGATAAAAAAGCTGTCGGGTTGGAATTCAATAAGATCGATACGGAAGATATTCTAAAAAAGAAAAAATTAATATAATAAAAAAATCCCTGGTTGTGAAGTGTTGTCTCCAGTATTAATGGATAATCTTCTGCAACCATTTAAGGAGGAAGAAAAATAATGGCTGAAAAACAAAAAATGATAAAAGTCTATTTAACCGGAGAGCTTTTCGAAGTTCCGGAAGGTTCTACCATCATGATGGCTTTGGAATATGCCGGATTTCAATTGAAACAAGGAATAGGATGCCGCGAAGGATATTGTGGAGCCTGTGCAACTGTTTACAGAGAAAAAGGTGATTATAAGTTAAAGGGCGGACTCGCCTGTCAGACGGTTGTATCGGAAGGAATGGCGATAACACAGATCCCTTCCGTTCCGGCAGAAAAACCGGTTTATGATCTGAATGATCTGACTCCCGATGTTGGAACTTTTACTAAACTTTTCCCTTCCGTGTTCCGATGTGTTTCCTGTAATACCTGCACCAAAGCTTGTCCGCAGGATATCGAGGTTATGGATTATATTCAGGCAATTATTCGTGGAGACCTGGCAAAAGCTGCGGATATTTCTTTCGATTGTATTCGCTGCGGATTGTGTGCAATGCGTTGCCCTGCCGAGATCGTGCAGTATGATAATGCCACTCTGGCACGTCGTCTTTATGGAAAATATCTCGCTAAGAAAAGTCCTGAATTAGAAAAAAGAATAGAAGAAATCAAAGAAGGAAAATACGATAAAGATATCAAAGAACTTAAAGAAATGCCGCATGATGAATTATCTAAGATCTATTACAAAAGAGAAATTAAAATTTCATAACAGGAGAAAATATGTATCCGGAATATATGCAGGAATCTATAAAAAAAGTTGAACAAACCCGACCCAAACGACTGGAAATAGCAAGGAAATACGGCAAAAAAGTATTTGACCCGATGGGTGAAAAAGAGCGAGAGGATATTCTCAATTCTTATCATCCCGATTATAAAGCCGATGCTTTGAAAGAATTGCGTATCGGGCAGAATAAAGGTGAAAAGCTCATCAACGAAGTGGTAGATGTATTGGAAGCTTATCCTCGCAATCTCTCCGCTACTTTCGATCTTTCAAAGATCGATTACGAAACCGATGTGCTTGTTATCGGTGCCGGTTCTGCCGGACTTTCCGCAGCTCTGGAAGCTGCTAAACTCGATGTGAAGACTATGCTGGTGACCAAATTGCGGCTTGGAGATTCCAATTCCATGATGGCGCAGGGTGGAATTCAGGCAGCAGACCAGGAAGATGATAATCCCAGACTGCATTATCTCGATGTGATCGGCGGTGGACACTTTGATAATAAACCTGAATTGGTGGAAGCGCTCGTGATGGATGGTCCGGAATCTATTAAATGGTTAGAAGAACTCGGTGTGATGTTCGATAAGAAAGAAGACGGTTCGATGATGGTGAAACCCGGTGGTGGAACTTGCAGGAACAGGATGCATTCTACGCGAGATTATACCGGAGCAGGAATCTGCCGTGTATTGCGAGATGAAGTGCAGAACAAACCGGATAAGATCGATATTATGGAATACACTGCTGCTACAGAACTGATAATGGATGACAAAGGTCAGGTTGCCGGTGCGATCCTTTACCACATAGAATTAAAAGAATATTTTATTGTAAAAGCAAAAAGTGTGATCATTGCGACCGGTGGTTTTGGAAGACTGCATATTCGTAATTTTGAGACAACAAACCACTATGGTGCAACTGCCGATGGACTGGTGATGGGTTATCGTGCGGGAGCAAACCTGCTCTTTATGGATTCTGTACAATATCATCCCACAGGAGCTGTTTTCCCGGAGCAGATCGTCGGTTTCCTCTGCACGGAAAAGATCCGCGGACTCGGTGCGCAGCCTGTGAATTATGATGGTGAACTTTTTGTATTTCCGCTGGAGCCGAGAGATGTGGAAGCTTCGGCATTCATCTGTGAATGTGAAAATGACCGTGGAGTTACAACCCCTTCCGGATTGAAAGGAATCTGGTTAGATAGCCCGCTAATCGAAGAAATGAGTGGTGAAGGCACGATCGAAAAAAATCTGCCGGCTATGCTTCGTCAATTCCAGAGATTCGATATCGATATCAGGAAATACCCGATGCTGGTTTATCCTACCCTGCATTATCAAAACGGCGGATTGGAAATTAACGAAAAAACTGAAACTTCAATTCCGGGACTTTATGTTGCAGGTGAATCTTCCGGTGGAGTTCATGGCAGAAACCGTTTAATGGGAAATTCCCAACTCGATATTATAGTTTTTGGAAGAAGATCCGGAATTTTTGCTGCAGAGCGTGTAAAAAAAGGTGTGCAGCTCGGTAAACTTACTTTGGAACATGTTGATAATTATGCAAAAGAAGT
>JAIORR010000263.1 GCA_021108055.1 Candidatus Cloacimonadota bacterium | reverse complement strand
GCCAACATTAGTCCCATCAGGACCGCCAAGAGAATTAAATTTTTTCTCTTTTTCACTTTTTCCTCCTTTATCCCGGCGTAGTTTTCACGAAGCCGGATTGTTTTAGCTTGTTCCCACGCTCCTGCGTGGGAACACAATTGTTGAACGCTCTGCGTTTAGAACAATTCAACTTTTTTGACGCAGGAGCGTCAGTTTCTCATTCCCACGCAGGAGCATGGGAACGATAGAAGACCGGACTTCACAGTGAAGCGGTGGAGTTCGGACGACATTGTCAGTAATAAAGTTTTCGTTTCGATTTTCAAAGCCGACAATAGCCGTCTCAACTCCACTTTCGCTTTGCTCCTGTGAAGTCGAGTCCTTGAACCTATTTCATTATCACACATTTCTTTGTATCTACAGATTTATCTGTTTTGATTTGATAAAGATATACACCTGAACTCACATCTTCAGCATCCCAGACAATAGAATGATCACCAACTTGCTGATTTTCATTAACCAAAGTTTCGATTAATTCACCCTTGATGTTATAGATTGAAAGAGAAACATCAGAGGGATTTGAAAGAGAATATGAAATCGTGGTTGCAGGACTGCGACCGGCTCCTGACGGTTTGAATGGATTGGGAAAATTCTGATTAAGAATAACATTAGTATCGATAGAAGGTATTATTTTTTCGTCAGTATCGACAGTTGTATTTTCTCTTCCTAATATAAAAATATCCGCAGAACTTGAATTATTCAAATAACTGGCACTTAAAGAAAAATATGGAGAATCAGGAAGATTCATCGTTATCTGGGCAAACATATGATCATTATCACTGTTACTTGTTATATTTTCAACAACATTCCAGGTCTGACCCTTATCTGTTGTTTTCCATCTTTCTATTTCATAAGGTGATGTTTCCTGTATCTCAACAATTATATCCAATTCATCCTCTGAATATGCATAAATTGCCGAGGGGAGAACATGCATATTATTATGAGGAATTTCAATTTTTTGCCATTCACCGTTTTCCCAGTATCTCAAAAACCAGTCATAAGGTTGGGGATCATAACGAATCCAATTCTCTTGAGCTAAATAGACAGTACCGGCAGGAGAAACACAACCACTATTAATTACCACTAACATTTCCGTATTATCAGAATGCTCTACGAGAAAATAATTATCCATTTCCGTACTATTTAATGAACCCTGAGTTGAAGTATTTTTTGAATATGAATTATCGATGTTTGTCCAGGTTTCCCCATCTTCACTTCTTAAGTAATAGCAATCAGGATAACCATAATTTGGATCACGGTCACATCGATTTACTACCATGTTTATTCCTTCACTATCACTCTGGACTATCCTGCCATGATAAGCCCAATAATCATTTGGATTCTGACCATCAAAATTAATTATTATTGTGCCGGCATCCCAGGTAAAACCATTATCCGTAGATTTATAAAGCATTATCCTGTAGTGATCATAAAAATAATCACTTCCATACCGGGAAGAAGCAAATAGATCACCATTGGCTGTCTTCCATATCTTTGGATAACAATTCCCTGTTATAGTTGTATGAACAAGTTCAAAGCCGGCTGAAGGATCCTCCGGATTTATTGAACGCTTAACCTGGTATTCACTATTATGTCCGCTTCCACTTGTATTCCGCATTTTTTCATGGATAACAATTATATGTCCGTCATCTGCTACAATTATTGCTCCATGATTATGAGGATCCGTTGCCCCTTGAGTACCTGCTTCAACCCCGTAAGATTCGGAAAGTTCTTCTGTGTCGTGATCATAATAAAAAACCATACTTTCAAGAGAATAACCTGTGCCACCTTTCTGCATCCATAAATAATATGTTCTACTGTGCGTTCCTGAATAGTAGTAAATTTGGGGACCAAAATTCAATCCGCTTATAACTGTGGGATTATGTCCGCCGGAATTAGTTGAATAGTAATATCCTTCGCTGATATCTGTACTCCAGATCATTTGTGGAATTATCATCATAATTCCGAGAAGAATAGTTACTGTTAACCATTCTTTATTTTGGCTTACTGTTTTTCTTTTCATTGTTTCTTTCTCCCTTTGTATCACCACCGTCCCGGTGGTTTTCTCTTGCCTGTTTGTTCCCACGCAGGAGCGTGGGAACGAGTTATAAACTGTCACTATTTTATTATTACACATTTCTTTGTTTCTGTAGTTTCATCTGTTTTGATTTGATAGAAATATACACCTGAACTCACATCTTCAGCATTCCAAACGACAGAATGATCACCAACTTGTTGATTCTCATTAACAAGAGTTTCAATTAATTCTCCCTTTATGTTATAAAGTGAAAGAGAAACATCAGAGGGATTTGAAAGAGAATATGAAATCGTGGTTGCAGGACTGCGACCGGCTCCTGACGGTTTGAACGGATTAGGAAAATTCTGATGAAGAATAGCATTAGTATCGATTGAAGGGATTATTTGTTCATCGATATCGACAGTCCAATTTTCCCTGCCCATTATAAAAACATCAGCATAACTTGTATTACTCAGATAATTGGCACTTAAAGCAAAATATGGAGAATCAGGAAGATTCATAACCATCTGTAGAAAATAAAGATCATAATCACTATTACTTGTGATTTCTTCAACAATATTCCAGGTTAAACCTTTATCGGTTGTTTTCCATCTTTCTATTTCATAAGTTGCCCAATTATTAACAATAATATCAAATTCCTCATCTGAATATGAATACATCCCCCAGATAACGATTCTAATATTATTATTGGGTATTTCAATTTTTTGCCATTCTTCATCTTCCCAGTACATAAAAAACCAACCACATGGATTCATTGTTCCATCCATTTCAGCTAAATAGATATTATTACTTGTAGAAATACAACCTGTAATAAGTCCTATGCCTGCCGGAACATTATTAGAATGATCTACAAGATAATAATTATCCATTTCCGTACTGTTTAACGAACCCTGAGTTGAAACATCTTTTGTATAAGAGTTGTCGATATTTGTCCAGATAACTCCATCTTCACTCCTCAAATAATAACAATCCGCATAACTATAGTTTGGGTCACGATCGACTCGATTAATGACAATGTTTATGCCATCACTATCGCTCTGGATTATCCTGCTATGATAAGCCCAATAATTTGCTGCTGTTCCAAAGTTAACTATAACAGTTCCTGCATCCCAGGTGAGACCGTTATCTGTTGATTTATACAACATTACCCTATAGTGATCAGCCCAAGCATCACTTCCATATCTTGAGGACACAAATAGATCACCATTGTCTGTTTTCCATATCTTTGGATAACAATTACCAAATCCGGTTGTATGAACGAGTTCAAATCCTCCTGAAGGATCCTCGGGTAGGATTGAACGCTTCATCTGGTATTCGCCATTATGCGCACTTGGTCCTGCGTTCCATAATTTTTCATGAATAACAATTATATGACCATCATCTGCAACGATTATCGCTCCATGTCCATGCGTATCAGTTGCTCCCTGTGTTCCGGGAACAACTCCATAAGATTCGGATAGTTCCTCCGTATCGTGATCGTAATAAAAAACCATATTCTCAAGAGAATAACCTGCTCCGCCTTTCTGCATCCATGTGAAATATGTCCTATTATGTTCCCCTGAATAATAGTAAATCTGAGGGTTAAAATTCTCTCCTGTTATTGCATAAGGATTATGACCACTTGAGTTAGTTGAATAGATATATCCTTCGCTGATGTCTGTGCTCCATATCATTTGTGGAATTATCATTATAATTCCGAGAAGAATAGTTATAGTTAACCATCCTTTACTTTGTTTTTCTTTCTTTCTTTTCATTTCTTTCTCCTTGATTTTAGCCATTAGCTTTTTATCTATTAGTATTTAGCTTACATTTTCCAAATTAATTGAAATGGATTTATTTTCATTCCTACTTTCTGAAAACCATCTCTTCGACATTAACATTAACACATGATATTAATTTCTTGATCGTAGTGGCTGATTATTAATCAGCCTTCATTTCAGACAGTTTAATAAACTGTCACTACTATTTTAGCTTGTTCCCACGCAGGAGCATGGGAACGAGTTGACACAATTGTAAGGTCTTTTTATTTATTCGTTCGCTGTAATATAGTAGAAATACTTTGTTCCCATTATAGCAGCATCTATATCTGTATAAGTAGTTTCAAAAACAGGGAAAGTATTTATAGTCGCGAAACCTTCATACGGATCGGTCGAACGATAAACATTATAAGTTGTTCTTTCTCCCGACCATTCCCAATTAAGAATGACATCATCTCCGCTGATAGTTATAGTTACATTTGACGGTGGTATTACTACTGAAGTTGTTTCTTCACCAACTGACGCCCAAGGATCAGGAGCATAATATTTTCTGACGAAAGCCCAATCGATATCAGCTTTTTCATATCCTGATGCAGGTGGATAAATGTTCTCACAAAACATTGGAGATAAATCGACTGTGCTTGGATTACTTTCTGTAGCTTGTGAAATATCATCGATAAACCATTCATTCGATGTTGCTTTTCTTGTAATCTCATACTTATGATATGCATTCGTATATGTTGTTCCTAAATCTGCTATGTAACCGGTATTAGTAGTCAGAATATCCATATAAGACCTAGCGTAACGCTGGGCAAAAACTTCATAAGGTATGTTAACATCGAATGCGTCATCCCAACCATGCAAACCAAAATCAGAGTAATTTCCACTTACCGGTGAATATAAATTAGCTCTGAATCTGAGACTGTGATTCATACCAAAAGAACTTTTCGCAATTATTCCGACAGCACCGCTATCATCAAGACTTGCAATTCCGCCGGAAATAATGGGAGAACCCGTAGAGTTCCATTTCACAAATCCACTCGATTCACTCTCTTCTGTAAGTGTGGTAGATGTAGCTAATCCAAGCTTGGTATTAGTAAGAGGTCCATTCCATGCGGTGTAATACATATAATATGTACCACCTCCACCAATATCATAACTTCCATACTTATCTACAACAATCGTTGCCCAGGCAAGAGTCTGATCCCATTCTCCACTTCCAGCGGTTAAGATAGGATTGCCTGAATATGTTGCTTTGTTATTTCCATCTGTAGTAAAATAGGCATTATATTCTATTCTATCAGAACTTCTTCCTGTTATCAAGATGCCTTCTGTGAATGGAACAAGTGTTCCAAGTACCATACCTTCAGGATTCCAGTTTTTTGTCTTGTCATTCCAACTGCTTATACCATCGGAAGAGACAGTAAAAAATTGCGGATCTGCGGAAACTCCGGGATGATATCCAGCCTCTCCTACCCACACTTCATCATTATAAATGCATACTTTGGGATCAGCATATCCTTGGGTTGCATCATAATTGTATACCGGATTTGTTGCAAATACTGTCCAACTTGTCAGATCGCTTTCTGAAGCAACAGCGAATCCTGTTGCGTAATGTATTCCTCCAGCCGGTGCACCGTCTTCTTTACCACAGTAATACATTCTCCATTTGGGTGTTCCTACGCCGGGATCGACTTCCTCTCTCGCATCAGCCATTGCTTGTGTTTCAAATATTATTCCATGTGGTTCTATATGCCCATCTGCCCATGCTTGTGAGCTTGTGAAAACCACACCTTCATCTGTCCAGTTCGCGGGTGTGTTGGCATCTGTTCTGGAGAAGCTCCAACATTCTATGTCATTGCTTGGATTTGCATCTCTCTGCTCAAAAAGATAAATCTTGTCTTCGCTGTTATAATTGTTGTAAACACTGATGATCCAGTTCTGACAGGTTTTGTCCTGTAAAGGATTACTTCCTGATTTTGTCCAGTTAGTGAGATATTTTCCGTCTATGGTTTCTGTCGCGAAAGAATCATCAAAGAACTCAAAAGTCTCAAAGCCATCACTGTCATCACTTGCCAAAGCATTTCCGTAATACAAATAAAACGATAAAGTCCCGGAAGTTGCTACTTCAACCCAAATAGTTGATGTTCCGAGAGTATCCCATTCTTCGATCCAGTAATCCTGTAAGTTGTCACTTGTGTCTGTAAACCTTAAATCCTCACCATTGTCCAAAGCATGCGAATAATCAAAATTCGCTGAAGTTAATTCTACTTTCACCTGGAAATCATTTTCCGGTGCGGCAGTATCAAGAGTTATTTCTCTTTGATAATCCCAACCGGTTAACCAGCAAAATGCAGTTTGCGGTAGAGCAATCATCAATCCTAACAGTACAACATAGAGAATTAAATTTTTTCTCTTTTCCATCTTTTTCCTCCTTTTTTTATAACGATTAGATGTTAGCCTTTAGCCATTAGCTATTAGCTTTTGATGGGTTCTGCAGAACGCCATTTACTTGTCATTCCGTACTTGATGCGGAATCTGTTTTTTTTTCTTTAGATTCCCGTTTTCACGGGAATGACAGATAAAGAGAAATTTCTTTATTTTGCAGAACTCGTTTTTTTAACATTTCATTTCCCGAATTGTGATTTCTTATCGGGTTTCTTGGTTTCGATATTAACATTTCAATTTCTTCATTAGCTCTTTTTCT
>JAIORR010000240.1 GCA_021108055.1 Candidatus Cloacimonadota bacterium | reverse complement strand
ACTTTTGCTTTTTTCTGTCCGATAATATATTTATCAAGTTCTCTAACTATCTTTTTGGGAGTTAATTCATTCATCTATAGTTCCTCTACAGTAATATTATTATTTGTAAATACACAGATATCAGCAGCAATTTTCAATGATCTTTCCACTATTTCTTTTGCAGATAATTGCGTATGTTGTTTAAGAGCTCTGGCAGCAGCGAGAGCATAATTCCCACCTGAACCGATAGCAATGACCCCGTCATCCGGTTCAAGCACATCTCCTGTTCCGGACACAATCAGCAAAGAGGATGCATCTGCAACGATTATCATTGCTTCCAGCCTGCGTAATATTTTATCTGAACGCCACTCTTTAGCAAGTTCAACAGCCGCTCTTTTTAGATTGCCTTTATATTCCTTCAATTTTGCTTCAAATTTATCGAACAAAGTGAACGCATCGGCAGTAGCACCGGCAAATCCTGCTATCACTTTTCCATTGGACAGTGTGCGAATTTTCTGAGCAGTTGCCTTCATGATCGTGTTGCCCATTGTAACCTGTCCATCACCGCCGATCGCTATTTTCTTTCCTTTCTTCACACCGATTATAGTTGTTCCTCTTAAATCATTCATAATTGTATCTCCATTTTAGAAAATATCTTAAAAATAATGGAATAGCCGATCTATTTTTCAATAATCTTTTTTTCTTCTTTCTTGTTTGAAACCGGAGTTTTCTTTATAGTCTTTGCTGAAGTTCTTTTTCTTTTTCTCTTTTTCTTTGATGTAATATCGATCTTCATTTCCAGAACTCTTTCATATCTTTTTTTGATAAATTCTTTTTCTTTTCCGGTAACATTATTTAAAATGATCGAATATATTTCGTCCGCATTCAGAGTTTCTTTCTCCAAAAGAGATTCTGCCAGCTTATATAAAAGCTCTTCGTTCTCTTTAAGTACCTGTAAAGATTTTGAATGAGCTTTTTCAATAATTTTTCTGATCTCGGAATCTATCAATCTTGCTGTTTCTTCACTTACGTTATCGGACTGTGAAATATCTCTGCCCAGGAATATCTGCGTCTCCTTTTTTGCAACTGTCATCGGTCCGATCTTTTCGCTCATTCCCCAATTGCAGACCATTTGCTTTGCCAGATCGGTAGCTCTTTGAATATCATTTGCGGCACCTGTGGAAAGCTCGTTAAAAACTACTTCTTCTGCAGACCTGCCACCCATTAAACCAACGATGGATTCTTCCATATAGCTTTTTGTGTAATGAGTTTTATCTGTTTGTAGGAAATGAGTAGCTCCCCCCGTAAAACCACGCGGGATGATCGTTACTTTGTGGATCGGTTCTACTTTATCCAGAAAAATCGAACAGAGCACATGACCTATCTCGTGGTATGCTGTGATCTTCTTATCTTCTTCCGTGATGACCTTGCTTTTACGAGCTTTTCCCAATGTAACTTTATCTTTTGCTTCTTCAAAATCTTCCATTTCTATTATCTTCTTATTTTTCCGTGCAGCCAGAAGTGCAGCTTCATTAACAAGGTTCGCAAGGTCTGCCCCACTGAATCCGGGAGTTCCGCGGGCAATTATACTGAATGTTACTTCTTTTGCCAGTGGAAGTTTCCTGGTATGAACTTTAAGGATTTCCGCTCTTCCTTTGATATCGGGAAGATCAACTATTACCTGTCTGTCGAATCTTCCGGGTCTCAGTAGTGCAGGATCGAGAACATCCGGTCGGTTGGTTGCGGCAATAATAATAACAGAGTCATTGGGATCGAATCCGTCCATTTCTACAAGCAGTTGATTAAGCGTCTGCTCTCTTTCATCGTGTCCACCGCCAAGTCCTGAACCGCGGTGTCTTCCCACAGCATCGATCTCATCGATAAAAGCAATGCAGGGAGCGTTCTTTTTTGCTTGGATAAACATATCTCGAACTCTCGAAGCTCCCACACCAACGAACATTTCTACAAAATCCGAACCACTGATACTATAAAAAGGAACTTTTGCTTCTCCGGCAACTGCTTTTGCTAAAAGCGTTTTGCCTGTTCCGGGTCTCCCGAGAAGCAGAACACCACGGGGAATTCTTCCGCCGAGTTTCTGAAATTTCTTTGGTGCTTTCAAGAACTCTATGATCTCTTCCAGTTCTTCCTTTGCTTCATCCACACCGGCAACATCATTAAAATCTACTTTTGTTTTCCCTCCAACAGAAAGTTTTGCCCTGCTTTTTCCAAAGCTGAAAGCCTGTCCTGCGCCACCTCTCATTCCTCTCATCAGAAAAATCCATATACCAATGAAGATAAGAAAAGGAAACCACGAGAGTAAAATTCCAAGAAGTTTTGAAGGCTTATGAGAATAAACTATTATATCCATATCCGAAAGTTCTTTTACAAGCTGCGGATCTCTGAAAGGCAGATATGTGGAAAATTTCTGATTATCTACGGTAGTAATGGTCAGATCTTTATCATTGAAACCAACTTTCTCCACTTCACCTTGTTTTGCCATTTGTATAAATTCAGTATAAGATATTTGTGTATTCTGCTTTCCATTCATACGACTCATCTGGTACATGACAACAATAAATAACAGCAGCACTATCCAGAACGTGATCGTCTGTGATCTTTTCATTTTCGGAAGTTTAGGTTTTTTGTTTTCCTGATTATTATTATTTTGCATTTAAGAATATATCTCCTCTTTTAAAATTCCAATATATGGAAGATTCCTGTATTTCTGGGCATAATCCAGACCATAACCCACCACGAATTCGTTTCCTACTTCAAAGCCTAAATAATCGATGTGTATTTTTGTTTTATGAGCCTGCGGTTTATCCAATAGAGTACAAATTTTTATAGAAGCGGGTTTATGCTGCGTGAAATAATCATTTATATATTTCAAGGTAAGACCGCTGTCAACAATATCTTCTACGATGATCACATGCCTGCCGGCGATATCGACATCGATGTCTTTTTTTATTTTTACAACTCCGGAAGATTTGGTAGTATCACCGTAACTGGAAAGAGCCATAAAATCAAGTTCCACCGGAATGGAAATGTTCTTGATGAGATCGGTAAGGAAAATAACACCACCTTTAAGAATACATATTATCACGGGAAATTTATTATTATAATCCGCCGATATCTGTCTGGCAATTTCTTTTACTTTTTTCTGAATTGCAGTCTCATCAAGCAAAACTTCTTTAATATCATTTATCATAATAGAATTAAGATTTGGGATATATCTTCAGTGAGAAAACACTTCTTACTGCATTATACCCTTTTCTTTCTCCTCATCTTTTTTTTACCCTTTCGGCTGCTCTTGCTCTTTTTACCGTCATCTTCTCAATTTTTATCCTCAGGATATTTTTTGTTTTTGAAGACACATTTATCCTGTTATCTATCCTGTATCCCGCAACCCACAAGATTTTCTCACTATCACAGAATATCAACACCTTATCTCTCTCAAATTTCGGAACTTTTTCGTCAATGAAAAAATCCTTTAATTTTTTCGCATGTTTCATGCCGAGCGGGAAGAATTTATCCCCCGGCTGACGATGTCTGATAATGAAGGGAAAAGATGTTTTATCCATATCGAGATAAATAGTATTTTTATCTTCATAAAGATAACGTTTTGGGGGAAGTATTTTCAATTTTTTCATAATGATCCTGTAATCTTCGAACGTAGACCTGATCCTCAGCCCGGATATTTCTTTCTTGTTATCAACATTAATTTCTGTGCTTTTATCTCTATCCGTGAAGATAAGTTCATTATATTCTTTAAAGACAAAAACATTATGCGGCAGGTCCACACGTTTGCTTCCATCGGCATCCAGAATTGCTTCGATCTCTTCAAAGTTGCTGTGATAAAAATCTTTTTCTTTATTATTAAATTTTTTATAAATCTCTCTGTAAAGATAGAAACGCAAAACCGGACGCATCTTTTTGATAATTTTCAAAGAAAATTTATATCCATTCTTAGAATGTTTTATCTGAGCATTCAGAAGTCTTCTTTTAGCAAGTTCCCTAAGTATTTCATCCGTATCGGAAAACAAAGCAGCAGCATTATAGAGTTTATTTATTACTTTTGGATTCAGATTCTCTTGTATCCAGGGAATCATCTCGTTGCGAATCTTATTCCTGGTGAAAGTGTTTTCTTGGTTGGAAAGGTCTTCCCGCCAACTGACGTTTTCTGTTTGTAAATATTCGATAATATCAGCTTTGGAAAAACAAAGCAGCGGATGAACCGTATTTCCGTTCTTTGGTAAGATCCCTTTGATGCCGGTATATCCGGAACCCCTGAACATGCGGTAGATCATAGTTTCTGCCTGATCTTCTCTGTTGTGACCCAGGGCGATCTTGCTTACATTATAAGATCGTTTCAATTTATTGAAATATCGAAATCGGATGTTACGTGCATTATTTTCAAGATTAGAAGCAGATTTGATCTTAACATTTTTGATAACAAGAGAAATGTTTCTCTGAAAGCAGAATTCTTTAACGAATTTCTCATCTTCAAGCGAATCCTGACCACGAAGATTATAATTTATATGTGCTGCCAATAACGACAGCCCAAACCTCGATTTAAGATGCCATAAAGCCAGGAGCAATGCAGTTGAATCTGCACCTCCGGAGAATCCTATCAGGACTTTCTCTCCATTCTTGAATAATTTGTGATCCAAAGCAAATCTTTCGAATCTTTCATAGAATTTTAAATTTTTTTTCATCTCCGAATCCTTATCAGGGATTTCCTGCTCAAAATATACATTTTCGCTTTTCAACTTTTAATACAACTTTCATTGTGTCAAATAAAAAGCTTGTAATAAATTGCGATATTATTTTTTTGGAAAGAGATTAACAATAAAATAGTTAAGGAGCGTATTATGAAGAAGTTACTGCTTTTGGGTGATGAAGCCATTGCCCAGGGTGCTCTGGATGCAGGTATTTCCGGTGCTTATGGCTATCCCGGAACTCCTTCCACAGAAATAGTGGAATACATTCAGCGTAATAAAGAAGCTATCGAGAAAGACATTCATCGCACCTGGTCTGCTAACGAAAAAACAGCATTGGAAGAAACTCTGGGAATGTCTTATGCCGGAAAAAGAGTGATCGTTACGATGAAGCATGTAGGGCTTAACGTTGCAGCCGATCCTTATATGAATTCTGCTTTAACGGGAGCAAATGGCGGTGTGATCGTGGCAGTGGCAGATGATCCGTCGATGCATTCATCTCAGAATGAACAGGATTCAAGATACTATGCAAAATTTGCCCTGATGCCTGCATTTGAACCTTCCAACCAGCAGGAAGCTTACGAAATGCCTTTTCTGGCTTTTGATATTTCCGAAAAATATCACCTTCCTGTTTTGATGAGGGTCACCACAAGACTTTCACATTCCCGTGCAGGAGTCGATAGACGTGAAATTTTGAAAGAGAATGAAAAGCATCTACCGAAAAATCCAAATCAATTTATGCTTCTGCCGGCTTTTGCCCGTAAAAAATTCAAACATCTTCTTGCTATTCAGGATGATCTTGTAAAAGAATCGGAAAATTCTCCTTTCAATAAATACACCGATGGGAAGGATAGATCGATGGGGATAATTGCCTGTGGATTGGCTTATAACTACTTGATGGAAAATTACGATGAAGGTAAATGTCCGTATCCTGTTCTAAAAATAAGTCAATATCCTATTCCCAGAAAGCAGGTAGAAAAAATCATTTCCGAATGCGATGAGATTTTGGTTCTTGAAGAAGGAATGCCGCTTGTGGAAGAAATGCTGAAAGGATTTTTGAAAAATCAAAAGATCAAGGGAAGATTGGACGGTTCACTCCCGCG
Source organism: Candidatus Cloacimonadota bacterium (assembly GCA_021108055.1). Taxonomy (GTDB): domain Bacteria; phylum Cloacimonadota; class Cloacimonadia; order Cloacimonadales; family TCS61; genus JACNIV01. The sequence goes on along the minus strand of JAIORR010000240.1, from coordinate 739 downwards.
TGATGGAGAACTGAATCCGCAAATAGTACGAAAAGCTTTGAAACTTCCTGAACTGCCAAGCCTTAAAATTCCGCAGATAGTTGCAGGCAGACCGCCGGCTTTATGCGTGGGATGTCCTCACGCCGATACATACAAAGCTTTGAAATTGTTGATCAATAAGTATGGGCAGGGTCATGTTTTCTCTGATATCGGTTGTTATACATTGGGTTTCCTTCCACCATATCAAGCCATCAATACCTGCGTGGATATGGGAGCTTCGATATCTATGGCTATTGGTGCTGCCGATGCAGGACTGTTCCCGGCGATCGCTACAATTGGTGATTCCACTTTCGGGCATTCCGGCATGACTCCACTCCTCGATGCAGTTATCTGCAAATCAAACATCGTTGTTATTATCCTTGATAACGACATTACTGCCATGACCGGTATGCAGGAATCTCAAGTTAACGGGCGTATAGAAAATATCTGCATTGGCGTTGGAGTAGAAAAAGAACATATTCGCGTGATAAATCCACTTCCAAAAAATCATGAAGATAATGTGAAAATTATCCAGGAAGAAATAAATTACAACGGCGTTTCGGTGATCATTCCCCGCAGACCGTGTATTCATGTGTTAAAGAAAAGGAAAAAATAGAAACATCGAATCCGTCTGTGTTCCGGAAGAATTCGGGAAGATGGAAGAATCTCATCTGAACAGTGATTTATTAGAAAACTCTATGATTATGTTAACAAAAGATTA
>JAIORR010000316.1 GCA_021108055.1 Candidatus Cloacimonadota bacterium | reverse complement strand
ATCTGGCGGTTCCCGTTTAAATGTTATGAATCGGGTGGGGGAGCATTTCTCATTGCCTATCTCATCGCAATGCTCTCTGCCGGAATACCGCTCATGATATTGGAATTGAGTTTCGGACATCATTTCAAGTTAGCTGCACCGCTTTCATTTTCCAAAGTGAATAAAAAATTTGAATGGATCGGCTGGTGGGCTGTAATAGTTGGTTTTATTATCACCACATACTATGCCGTTGTAATGGCGTGGGGTCTTAATTACACGGTGTTTTCCGCAACTCAGGCTTGGGGAAAAGATACCGGAGATTTCTTTTATAACAGTTTCCTGGGTCTAACCGATGGGCATTTTAATTTTGGCGGCATTCGTTTTCCCATTGTTATTGCACTTATTGTTAGCTGGATATTAATCGTCGGTGCCATCTGGAAAGGCGCAAAGACGGTATCTAAAGTTGTCTATTTCACAGTTTTTATACCCTGGCTGCTTTTAATCGTATTTGTAATTCGCGGAGTTACACTTCCCGGTGCTATGGATGGATTAACGTTTTATCTTAAACCGCATTTTGAAAAACTTCTGGATCCAAGTGTCTGGGTGGCAGCTTACGGACAGGTGTTCTTCTCACTTTCAATAGGATTTGGAATTATGATAGCCTATGCCAGTTTCCTGCCCAAAAAAGCTGACATCATAAACAGTGCGCTCATCATTGCCTTAAGTGATGGAGCTACAGCATTCATTGGTGGATTCGCAGTTTTTGGAGCTTTGGGGTATTATGCCAAAATGACCGGACAAGCAGTTCAGAATGTTCTGAAAGGCGGTCCCGGATTAGCATTTGTAACTTATCCGGCAATTATCAACATGCTGCCGATGGCAAAAATATTTGGAATTCTCTTCTTTCTGATGTTATTAACTCTGGCAGTGGATTCCGCTTTTTCTCTTGTGGAAGCGGTTGCCTCTTCATTGCGGGATAAATTCGGTTGGACTCATAAAAAAGCAAATCTCATCACAGCGAGCACGGCTTTTGTGATAGGACTTTTATTCACTACCGGTGCCGGGCTTTACTGGTTGGATGTTATGGATAAATGGTTGGAAGTTTTCGGACTTTCCATGGTTGTGCTGGTAGAATGTATTGTTCTTGCCTGGTTCTTTAAACTGGATGATCTCAGAAAGTATGCAAATGATTATTCAGAAGTTAAAGTGGGAAAATGGTGGAACTACATTTTAAAATTCTTTGTACCAATCGCAGTATTTGCACTCATTTTAACAGATGCGGTAAAGCTGATAACCAAAGGGTACGAAGGTTATCCATCAAAAGCCTTGTTATTTGGCGGCTGGCTAATTGTAATAATCGTTCCGATAGTTGCCATTATTACTGCAACTGCAAAACGCCGCGGCGAAGAAAAAGCAGTAGAAACCATTCACCCTTCGGAATCATTTGTTTCCGATGTGGGATACAAACGTTTACATAGATATTTCGGAGCGGTTTTGATCGGTGGAATAATTTTGATAACTGTGATCGTTTTAAGTAATTTTGTTCAATCGTTGGCGATTTATGTTATTCCTCTCATAGCACTTTATATCTTCCTGGCGTTAGTTGGCGGTGCTATCTATTTTACGCGAATTTCCTTAAAAGAAAGTCATCGTAGAGATGGCTGGGCAGAACAGGCTCTGAAGAATGATGAATAAAATCAAAATTGCAGTTCTCGTTGCGTTAATATTGTTTATTAATTGCAGCCTGTCTGCTTTCCAGGAAAAAGAAATAATGCTGAAGCAGGCAGACAGGTTAACCGGTAACAGACAGTTTGAGAAAGCGAACAAGATATACAAAATGCTGCTTGTGGATTATCCTGACGACTCTGCCATCATAGAAAAATTAATAGTAAACCTGTTGCGAATAACCAAATTAGACGAAGCCGAAAAACTTCTTGAAGAACATCAGATGCATCTTGACGGAATACAATATGTAAGGCTGAAAATATCTATCCTTCTTTCTAAAGGAGAAGTGAAGCAGGCAGTAAAGATAAGTGATAATTATCTAAAAGAACACAGCGGGAATGTTAATTCCTACAAGATCATTGCCGGTGTATTTGAACAGCACCGTCAGTATGAAAAAGCAGTTGTGATATATAAACGTGTACGGAAGATCTCCAGAAATGAAAATCTTTTTATTAGAGAAATTGCATACGATTATCAGAGTCTGAAGGATTTTTCCAATGCTATCGCCGAATACATAAAACTGATGAAAAAGCAGACAAGTTATTCTCATTTCGTTCTCAGCAGATTAAAAAATATTCTCAATGAAGATCCTTCTGCGATCAAGTTTATTTCAAATGCAATAAAGGGTTCAGATGATATAATTGCAATGGAAATGTATGCCTTGTGCCTGAGTGAGATCGGAGAATATGAAAAAGCTCTTAATGAATATGTAAATCTGGATGCAGAAAAGCTGTTGGATTTTGCAAATCAACTGATGGTTTCCAGTAATCTGGATATTGCCGAAAAAGCATATCAAATGTACCTGGGAAAAGTGTATGAACCTGATCTTATTGCAAACGCAAGAATTAACCTGGCGGGCGTTTATATCGAACAGGGAAAATTTCAGCCCGGTTGGAATATTCTGCTGCAGATCTATAACGATGATAAAATAAAAAGCAAAAAATACAGGTATAAAACACGGGCAAACAGGTTCTGTCGTGAGATGATGGCAGAGGTCTTGTTGATGCAGAATGCTGCACCGGAGCAGATAACAAAATACCTTAATGAAGCAAAAGAATTTGCATATACTTATGCAGAGAAAAAGGAGATTGAATTTAAGATCATCCATTTCTTGATGATGAATGAAAAATATACCGAATGTAAAGACCGATTATCCGAAATATTAAGAAATGAAGACAGTGCTTCCACTATCTTTAAACTTGGATATTATTATTCCTTCCTGCTGGCAACAATGGAATCAGACCCTGCTGCGGACAGTCTTATGGGTGAACTTATCCTTAACCTTCCCGAAGATGATATCACGAACGATGCACTCTATCTTTCTGTTCTAAAAGGAAAGCTGGGAAAACAGGAATGGGAACAATTTCTTTCTGCATATCGCAAAAAACTTCTTTATAAAAATGATGAAGCCATCGATATCCTGATGGAAATATTTGAAGATACTCAAAGTGAGGAAATGTTGATTCTGGCGGGAGAATGGGCAGTCGATTCTAAGCAGCTTGAAAAAGCAGAAAGCATTTTTTCGATGGAATATTCTGACGATGTATTGGCAGAATATGCTATGTTAAAGAGAACCGAGATCGTTGAAGATAAAATTGAGAAAAACAAGCTGAGTACGGATTTTTTAAAGAATTTTCCGCAATCGATATTCTCGCCGGAATTTCGTCAATTCCTGGAGAAATGATGAGATCGATATTTCGATATATAATATTTCTTTTTTTTATTTTCCTGCTTTTTCGGTTCTTTGGAGTGATACTTTCTTACTCAATTCGCTTCTGGTATATTGTTATCCCTGTTTTATTGCTGCTTTATTATTCTGCAAAAAAGAAAGTGGCAGGAAAGAAATTCCAGAATAAAACAGGACTCGATCCGGATAAAGAAGTAAAACTTAAAAAAGAACCTGAAATTAAAGTGGAGGATGATGAAAAATAAACTTTCTCCACATAACCTGGCAAATTTGAACAGCTTTCAATATCACCTGAAAGTGGAAAAAGGACTTTCCAAAAATAGCGTGGAAAGTTATTTTCGGGATGTAAGGGATTTTCTTTTATTTATACAAAAAAATTCCGAAGAGGTCGGGAAGAACGATATTATAAATTATTTTGTAGAACTGCAGAGGATCGGACTGGCAAATTCGAGTATAGCGAGAAAAAGAAGTTCATTAAAAGTTTTCTTCAAATTTCTTCAGGAAGATGATATCGAGATATCTTTCAATTTTAATGATGTTCCAACCGTAAAATATTCACAGAAATTACCTGATGTGCTTTCCGTAAAAGAGATGTTCAAACTGCTCGAATCTATTCCTACAGATAATGCACAAGGACTTAGAAACAAAGCAATGCTGGAATTGATGTATGCCAGTGGTTTACGAATATCAGAAACCATAGACCTTTCTATTCATGATATTTTCTGGGAAGAGCAAATGGTTAGGGTGATGGGAAAAGGAAGTAAACAAAGAATAGTTCCCGTCGCAGAAAAATCTCTCGATTTCATGAAAAAATATGATAGAGAAGGCAGACCTCAACTAAGAAAGGAAAAGAATACGGATCATTTCTTTTTGAATCGTTTTGGAAATAAGATCAGCAGGATGGGAGTGTGGAAGATCATCGATAAATTATGCACAGAAGCAGGAATAAGAAAGCATGTTTCACCACACACCTTCCGTCATTCCTTTGCTACTCATCTTTTGGAAGCAGGAGCAAATCTGCGTGTTGTGCAAATGCTTCTGGGTCATGCCAGCATCAATACAACCCAGATATACACAAATATAGACAAGAGATTCATTATCGAAGAACACAGGCTTCATCATCCCAGGGGATAGGTTTGGAGTACATCAACCGTGTTGATGTTAAGCGACGCAGTCACTTGCTATGAGTTGTCGGTTATTTTTATCTGAATCCCATCCCTGCCATTCCGTTTTATTGAATGGGAAGGAAGACGGAGAAAAGCAGGAAGAATTTGGAAATTGATAGAAGCTGTTGGTTAAATAGTCCCGATTGAACCAGAAGTTTTTTTGCATCATCTTGAAACAACGAGGTAAAATAATTTAATAAATTAATCTTCATGAAATTAACAGAATTATTGACATCAAAGACAAAATTTTAAAAATGTCCGAACAAAAATAATGGAGGAATGAAATGAATAAAAATAAAGGAATCTGGATCAGCATTCTGATGGTTATGGTTATCTGCGGGCTTTATGCAGAGAAGTCTTTGGAAAGAATAGCTAATGAAACAGGTGTAGAAGCTGAAACATTATACAATGAAGGAAAATATGTAGAAGCTGCAAAAAAATTCGAAATCGCTATAACAAAATTGAATGAAGCTGTAAAAAAAGATGGAATTCCAATTGATAATGAAAAAATAATGAATTGGATGAAGAACACCTTTAATGGGTATTTCAAAGGTAAAGATTACAAGAATGCTTTACGTATCCAGAATATGAGAATTAAACATGATCCTGACAATTATAAATTGATCAACTACAAAGCAATAATCCTCAAAAAATATATGAATAAAACCAGTGAAGCTATCGCTATCCTCAAAGAATATAATGCAAAAAAGAAAAGTTTTAAAGTAGTAAAAAAGATTGCCGGCTATTATTCTGATCTTAAGGATTATAAAAATGCAGTAGAATGGTATGAAAAAGCATACAAATTAAAGCAGGATTCTGGTATTATTCAAAAAATTGCCAGTTTGTATTTAAAACTTGATAAAAAAGCAGAAGCAATTAAGGCTTATGAAGATTTTATTAAAACTAATCCAAAAGAAAAAGTACTCGCAAAAACATATAGAAATATGGGTGCACTTTATGATGAATTGAAAAATTCTGCAAAATCTATCGAGTATTATGAGAAATCACTTACTCTTAAATATGATAATAATATAGCTCTGGTACTTATCACAAAGTATTATGATAATGATGCTTATGATAAAGCTCTTAAAAAGATCGAGCTTCTTCTTAAAAATAAATCTGGCAATAACGAAGCAATCTACTTCAGGGCGATGATCAAATATAACAGTGGAAAAAATGCGGAAGCAAAAACAGATTTCAAGAAACTTCTGAATGACCCGAAATACAGCAAAATTGCCAAAGGATTTATTGAAAGTATCGAATCCGAATAGAATAATAAACGGAGTTGAAATGAGAAAGATCATAATTGCCGGTAACTGGAAAATGAATAAAATATTTCCGGAAGCAGAAGATTTCTTTATGGATATTGCAGAATATATCGAAAACAAAAAATTGGGTAATGTCGAAGTGGTGATTTGTCCGCCTTCGGTTTATCTGGAAATGGCTGGAGACATAACTGCAGATCATCAACTGTTTATTGGAGCTCAGAACGTTAGTAGATTTGAATCCGGAGCTTACACCGGAGAATTATCTGCCTTAATGTTTAATTCGATGGAATTAGATTACTGCATTATCGGGCATTCTGAAAGAAGAAAATATTTTGCAGAAACAGATAAAAGCATCAATGAGAAATTGAAAATTCTCCAGGAAAATGAAATAATTCCAATTGTATGTATCGGTGAAACATTGAATGAAAGAGAAAGCGGTATTACGGAAAAGATCGTTCTAAATCAACTTGAAGGTGCTTTCCGGGATGTGCAAATTAATGATGATGTTGTTATTGCCTACGAACCTGTGTGGGCAATCGGAACAGGTGTGACGGCAACTCCTCAGCAGGCTCAGGAAATTCATTATCTTATCAGAAACTGGTTTGTTGATAAATATTCAAAAGAAGTCGCAGAAAATATTCCCATCCTTTATGGTGGAAGTATGAAACCCGAAAATATCAAAGAACTTCTTTCACAACAGGATATTGATGGTGGATTGATCGGAGGAGCTTCGCTTGATATTTCAAAATTTTCGGAAATGATCGATATTGCTGTGGAGTTATAAAAAAATAGATTTTTGGAAAAACCCACGGTT
>JAIORR010000081.1 GCA_021108055.1 Candidatus Cloacimonadota bacterium | reverse complement strand
GGAAGTTCTTTTGCTTTTTCTTTTTTATCTTCCTGGATATTTATTCCGAGAGGATTTTTTTTCGATGCTTCTAAAATAGCAGAACTATTTAATGCAGATGAAGAAGCCCTACCAGGCTTAACCTGATAAGGATTGCCTGCTTTGGATATTTTGATCTGCCCTATTGAATCGCGAAGTGATCGTATTCCAAATCGAAGTGTAAAATTCAATAGTATCAAGATAATGGTCAAGATCGCCGCAATGATCACGATTAACCAGAAATTTATGGTGAATCCTTTCTCCCCGCTTTTAAATGGTATTGTTTTATTATTTGTATAAGGAAGAGAAATTCCATCGGTTTTCTCAGATTTCCTTCCGGCAGCACTATAAGAAAGCGTTTTAGAAATCGTAAGTTCATCACCTTTTTCCAAATCGAGTCCCAGCCAGTTTGTTACACTTTCTTCAACAAATTTTTCTTTGTCGGATTTAATTGATTTCACCAAATAAATGCTGACTTTCATATTAACAATCTGGATTTGATCGATATTAGCATTCGTAAGTTTGTTCTTTAATATTTCGGTTCTATTTTTCTTAATATCATCTTTATAATAAGATTTATTATCTCCTCTGGAAGTTTCTGATCGAAAAGAAGGATATTTAAGATCGAGATCGATAATTACAACAGATTCACCGACGAAGGGAAACAATAATTTTTCAATTCGTTCAGATATTCTCTGCTCTGTTTCTAATTCTACAATAGTATTCAGATTCTCTGATATTTTTGCAGAAAGAACACAGATTGCAGAAAGTAAAAATATAAACAATAAAATTTTCTTCATATTTATTCCTTTGATCTTTTTTTAGATTAGATCGACTATACAATATACATTGAATGTCCGGATGATAATTCCGAACAAATCTTGATTACACTTAATACTCATCATTCAATACCTGTTTTCTCATCTCTGCTGATTTCTTTACAAATTCTCTGAAAATCGGATGTGGTTCATCCGGTCGGGATTTGAACTCGGGATGGAACTGAACACCAATGAAAAAAGGATGGTCTGGGATTTCGATAACTTCCACGAGCAGATCGTCGGGAGAAATACCGGATATCTTCATACCGTTCTTTTCGATTTTATCTCTATACTTATTATTGAATTCATACCGGTGACGGTGTCGTTCGGAGATTTTCTTTTCTCCATAAATCTTATATCCCAGGCTGCTTTCTTTTAAAACGCATGGATAAGCACCTAATCGCATTGTTCCACCCAATTTTTCAAGGTATCTCTGGTCATCCATCAAGTCTATGACCGGATGTTCACAACTTTCATCGAACTCACTGCTGTAAGCATTCTTCAAACCGCAAACGTTTCGCGCTAATTCAATTACGGCAATATGCATTCCCAGGCAAATTCCAAAATATGGAATATCATTTTCACGTGCGTATTTTGCAATGGCTATTTTGCCCTCTATGCCGCGAATACCAAAACCTCCGGGAATGAGTATTCCATCGACATCCGTAAGTTTCTTAATAATATCTTCCATAGAAATGGTTTTTTCCGAATCCACCCATTTCACATTCAATTTAAGCCTGTGATATGCTGCAGCATGTATAAGAGCAGCTCCTACGCTTTTGTATGCATCCTGGTGCTTTACATATTTTCCGCAAACTGCAATTTTAACTTCTTTTTCCGGATTTTTAATATTATCGATAATATTATCCCAATCGGAGAAATCTATTCTATTTTGTGTAAGACTAAAATGCTCACATATTTTTTCATGAATATTTGCCTGCATTAATACTTTGGGAACTTCATAGATAGTGGACACATCCACAGCATTAATTACGCGGCTTTTCTGAACGTTCGTAAACATGGCAATTTTACTTCGGATTTCGTCATTAAAGGGTTTTTCGGAACGACATAAAAGAATATCCGGTTGGATACCGATCTCACGTAGCTTTGTAGTTGCATGCTGGGTGGGTTTGGTTTTCAGTTCACCGGCAGCTTTTAAATAGGGAACATACGTAAGAAAAATAAATAGTGAATTCTTAATTCCAACTTCCAACCTGAACTGACGGACAGCTTCCAGGAAGGGAAGGCTTTCGATATCTCCTACTGTTCCGCCTATTTCTGTGATTACAATATCGTTATCTTTAGCCATATTGTAAATCAGCTTCTTGATCTCATTGGTTACATGTGGAATTACCTGAACAGTTTTCCCAAGATAATCGCCGCGTCGTTCTCTTTTTAGTACGGTATCATAAACCTGCCCAGACGTAGAATTGGAATTTTTATTCAAAGGAATTCCGATAAATCTTTCATAATGTCCAAGATCGAGGTCTGTTTCGGCTCCGTCGTCGGTTACAAAAACTTCTCCATGCTGGAAAGGGCTCATCGTGCCGGGGTCAACGTTCAAATACGGATCAAATTTCTGCATCACTACTTTGTAACCCATTTTCTTCATCAGAAGCCCGACAGATGAAGATGCGATTCCTTTTCCCAATGAGGAAAGAACACCGCCAATCACAAATATATGTTTTGCCATTTTATTTCCTTTATCCTAAGACACAAACAAACTATTCGTAGAAAAATTCGGATCGCTGGTCAGGTTCACGCCCAATCTTCGCAAACCGGCTTCATCACCAGGTGTGGGAATGTGCGTCATATGAATTTCACAACCCCGGATTTCTTTTAATTTTTCCATTGCAGCCTGTGCAGTTGGATTCGTTGTAGCACTAATGCTGAGAGCTATCAGGGTTTCTTCCATATCCAGGCTGACAGATTTCTCACCCAATATATTCTTTTCCAGATTGAAGATAGATTCTATCACTTTGGGAGAAAGCAGATGGATTTCATCCGGAATGCCGGCTAATTGTTTTATTGCATTCATAACCAGGCTGGAAGCGGAATGCAAAAGGGATGAATTCTTTCCGATAACTATCGAACCATCCCGCAATTCTATTGCAGAACCGCAAAAGATTCCTGCATTACCTTTCCCGTCTTTTTCTGCCTTTTCCGAAGCTTCTCGTGCAGGGAGCACAGTTTTTCTATCTTCCGGTTTTGCATCGATCTCTTTCATGATAAGTTCTGCTCGATCGATAGTTTCTTTTTCTACAAAACCCATAACATACTCACATTTATAGCGAAAATATCTGCGAATGATCTCCTGTTTTGCTGCTTCTTTTGTTACTTCATTATCGATTATACCGAACCCTGCACAATTCACACCCATATCTGTGGGAGATTTGTACATCGCATCACCACCGGTTATCTTTTCCAGAATATGTTTGAGAACAGGAAACACCTCTACATCGCGGTTATAATTGATAGCAGTTTTTCCATACGCTTCCAAGTGGAACGGATCGATCATATTAAAATCTTTAAGATCTGCTGTTGCAGATTCATAAGCAACATTAACAGTGTGTTTAAGCGGAATGTTCCAGATCGGGAAAGTTTCAAACTTTGCATAACCGGCATTAATTCCACGTTTATATTCATGATACATCTGGGAAAGGCAGGTAGCCAATTTCCCGCTTCCAGGTCCGGGACCTGTAACTATCACAAGCGGTTTGGAAGTCTGGATATAATCATTTGCTCCATAGCCTTCATCACTGACGATCATATCGACATCTGTGGGATAGCCTTTGGTAAATTTATGAGTATAAACTTTGATATTGCGGCGTTCCAGTTTATTTTTGAATATATTAACAGCAGGTTGATCTTTGTAACGAGTAATGACCACAGCGGTCACTTCTATCCCCCAAGAACGCAAGTCATCGATCAGTTTCATTGCATCCACATCGTATGTTATTCCAAAATCCGCTCTAACTTTTCGCCTTTCTATATCGCCTGCATAAATACACAAAATGATGTCTGCTTTATCTTTGAGAATTTTGAGAAGTTCCATCTTCACATTAGGATGAAAACCGGGCAATACGCGTGAAGCATGATAATCATAGATGATCTTCCCGCCGAATTCAAGGTACAATTTATTATTGAATTTTTTTAAACGCTGTTGGATAGCGGCAGTCTGCTCTTTCAAGTATTTATCATTATCAAAGCCTATTTTCATTTTCCAATTTCCTATAATCTTTTTTTGATCTCTGCGTTCATGTTCGATATGAATATCGGGTTATTATTCCTGTCAAAGAATTTGATCGAAATATTACCATCGATGCATCTATCGTAGGAAAAGAAATTCGTGTAAGAAGTAATATCTTTGTTAAAACCAATGGTGAGTGAACATTCTTCCCCGCTGTTTATCAGTTCTGTCTGCAAGTGAAAGTTACCCTTTTTATCTTCTTTGAAAACAATATATCTTACTGTACCGTCTTCAAATTTGATCTTTACATTATTATAGGTTTTATCTTTATAATAAATTTTTTCTGCAAAGAATATGCCGTTAATGCTTTCCCTTTTAACGGGAAACTCGATGATACCTGTAGGAATAAAAGTGATCTGATGCACTGAAGTATCACCTGCATAAAGCTCCATTTTTTCTCTTAAGATCTTGATGCTCAGAAGTTCGCTGTGTGAAATTATTTTATAATTTGAATAGGAAAAAAATTCTTCTTCGTGCTCCTCGGCATAAATTTTGAGAAGATTGTAATTACAACTGACTGCATTCAAATAAGTATTTTTAAGGGTTTCAAAATCCGAACCGATATAGTCTGCCAGTTCATAGGTTGGAAAATTAAGGAAGATAAGTTTTTTCTTCTGTTCAAACAAATATCGAAGTATGGCTTTTGTAGATTCTTTGAATTGATTTATCTGTTTATCAGATGTTTTTTTATAATCGCTGGAAAAACTTTCCCAGCCTATTTCTATGAAAGAGCTTATGGAATTGATCCAGTTCTTATAATAATTTGGTGGAATGGAAAATATCTCGTCCGGCATCTCAGCAAAAAAACGTTTCTTTAGATTTTCGGTTGAAATCTCTAAAATCGGGAAAGCGTTTCTTTTGCGGATAGCAACTGCAAGTTCTTCGATAAGAGGTAGTTCTATCAATGAGTCTTTGGAATTTTCCCCATTATGGATCTCTCCGGAAATGGAGATGACATCATCTTTCTGGATACGAAGTAAATTATTAACAATGTTAAATGAAAGTTCCGAATATTTTTCCATCAAGATATATACCAGCTTTCACCAAGATTTACTTTTACCAGAGTCTCTATCTTTTTATTTAATATCCTTGAAGCGATCATACCAAATTTTTCTTCGTTATCACTGACATAAAAATGATCTTCACCTGCTCGGGAAGTTTCCGGGAATGGCAGAATATCTTCGAGTTGTTCACCTATAGCTTCTGCACTATCGACAAGTTTGATATTGCTGCCAACTATTTGCTGTATCGGCTGTTTCAAGATGGGATAATGAGTGCATCCCAGAACAAGAGTATCTATCTTTTTTTGTAAGATCGGGTTAAGATATTCCTTTATCGTTATCTTTGTAACGGGATGATCTTCCCAACCTTCTTCAGCAAGAGGAACAAGGAGTGGACAGGCTTTACTATAGACTTCGGCTTTTTTGTTCAAACGGAATATTGCTTTAGAATATGCCTTACTGCGAATGGTTCCTTCTGTTCCGATAATTCCTATTCTACTGTTTTTCGAACTTTTAATAGCAGATTTTACGCCGGGTTCGATAACTCCAACCACAGGAACAGGTAAAATATCTTTGAGTTTTTGCAAAGCAACGGCAGAAGAAGTGTTGCAAGCTATTACGATGATCTTTGCACCAAGCTGCATTAGGAATCTTGCATTTTGAATAGAATATTGAATAACAGTATTCATCGATTTTGGACCATAAGGAACGCGGGCAGTATCACCAAAATAGACTATATCTTCAAACGGATATTTCTTTCGTATTTCTTTGAAAACAGTTAGTCCGCCTACTCCCGAATCAAAAATGCCTATTGGTCTTTTCTTCAAATTCAATTCCTTTTTTCACAAAATTTAATTCCAAAATTGTTTTTGGAACTATATTGTCAAGACAGGTTTAGATATTTCTCTCCAACAAGGATAAACCGATGCAAATATGTCGCTCCTGAAGTGTTTATAACCCGACTCGGGGTTTCCAAACTCGAGTCGAGTTATAATCCAGCTACACTGTTTAAAAGGTGTTTTTAATAAATCCGCCAAATGACGAGAAAAATAATTTGACTTCTGAAACCCCGAGATAAGATTCGTAGTATGAAAAAGATCGGATTAGCTTTGGGCGGCGGCGGTGCACGCGGATTATGTCATATAAAATTTATCGAAGCCCTGGATGAATTGGAATTGAAGCCTTCGATAATTGCCGGAACGAGCATAGGCGCAATAATTGGTGCTTTTTATGCTTCCGGGTTATCCGGCGTTCAGATGGAAAATATGCTGTATGAAATTGATTTTAAAGACCTCTTTAAGATGATGGATTTTTCTTTTCTCAGCAGATCGAGCCTTATCAAAGGCAGAGGTGTGGAAAATTTCCTTAAACAAAATATTCCGGTAAGTACATTTGAAGAACTGAATATCCCGTTAAAGATCGTTGCTACGGATTTCTGGCGGGAAGACGATGTTGTTTTTGATTCCGGAAAATTGATTCCTGCAATACGGGCTTCGATTTCTATTCCTGCAATATTTGAACCTGTGATATTAGATGATAAAGTGTTGATCGACGGAGGAAT
>JAIORR010000296.1 GCA_021108055.1 Candidatus Cloacimonadota bacterium | reverse complement strand
AATTATTTGGAAGTATATCTTTTTTACAGTATTTTTTGTTAATTTTGAGTACTCTCATTCTGCATGTCGCAACTGTCGATAGAATGCTTATATGTTATCGGTAATAATAAATGAATAAATACTTCACAATTATATTATTGCTTTTTTCCGTTAGTTCTTGTTCTAAAAAGTTAATTGGAACATATGAACATACAGCATGTTGTATGGGAATGGGTTGTCAAATAATAAACCTGAAAGAGAACAATAGGTTTGAAAATATTTCATGGGGTGATTTAATGGGAATTGACACAATCAAAGGAATTTACAAGAGAGACTTTAATATATTAGTTCTTGACCCAATTTTGCCATACGAATATAAAAAGCAAACTGGATTTGTTAGACAACAAACATCTCAAAAAAAAGGTTTGACTGTTGTTCAATTTTATTCATTACCTGCAATTCTGACAAAAATAAATGATGACATATATGATACAAAAAAATATGGTCTATTAGAACGAAAAAAATTTCAAAAAGACACATTAAAAGAATTTACTCAATTTAGAATTAATAATAAATCCTATTATTCAGATACTACTGGTTTAATTACGTTAAAACTAAACAAAAATGATACTATCTCAATATGTGAAATACTCACAGATTGCAAGAAACAATTTTCATACATTGTAAAAGATGACAGTTTAAACAAGTTAGATATTTATTACCCTATAAAAGGCTTCAATCCTTATTATTATCAAGAAGTTTACAAGATTAAAAAAGGGGGGTTATTTCCTATAACTGATAAATTTGTGACTGAATTTATTGTAAAAAAAACTGATAGATATAAATGTATTAATTACAAGGAAAGGAAAATCATCAGAGACAGTTTATTTATAGAAATTCAAAATAACATTAACAGAAAGATATTCGCAGAAGGTTTATATGAGGAATTCTATATGGTATTCAATAAAGAAGGTAGAATAAAAAAAGTAATATTAGGACCGGAGGAATATTACAGTGACTATAAAATAACTGATAGAGCATTATCATTTAAAATAAGGTCAAAAATCAAGAAATCATTAAAGAATTATAAAATACCATATTTCGATAAGATTAATTACAATCTAATGTTTAGGTTAGTTGTTGATTATAACGCTGATAACGACAGTCTTATATTGAACTATTTTTAAGAAAAAATGATAAAAACCGATAACAAAAGTATAAAAAAAATAAGGGCAATCAGCGAATTGAAAAGTAGCAACAAGCAATAATCCCCGCAAAATCTTTTGCGATTTTGCTTTTACAAATAATTTAAGGAGTCAAAAACCAAAAAATTTTGCTGCTTTTATAATTTCAAAATTTCAGCGGATTTATCCCTTACTTTTTCTATACCGCTGTTGGCGCAAATGTTATATTGACCAATTATAAACTATTAGATATTTGAATTAAAATGAAAATAAAATTTGTTAATTACGTTATTTTGTTGGGAGTTCTTTTGTTTATAAGTTGTAAAAAGGAAGATGCCAACTTATATCCGGAAGAAATTTTGGAGTACAATTTTATTGGGACTTGGAGAATTAATTACTCACATGATTATGAAATTTTAGAAATAAAAAGTAATCATTCCTTTGTGAAAACTAATTACTGGATTTATGATAATGGTGAAGAACAAATCTTTGAGATTGTTGAAGGGAATTACAAAATTAAAGATGGACAATTCAAAATAAATAATGCAGAGATGACTTACTTTTCGGATTTTGAGAATAATGAGACTATAGAAAAAGCTACTTACTTGTACCCAATTTATAATATCAACCATTTTAATAATACTCTTGAATTGTTACCTGTAAATGAATTTGAACCTTTAGAAGATAATATTTCAGGAACAATATTTGGAAAATGGAAAAGCGAATCTAAAATATTGCTTATTTATAGCATTTTATATGAAGAAAAATATTTAATTGGAAATTATACTGAATTAATAGAACTCCCAACCAATACATCTGATTACTATTACCAAGGAATTTTAGAATACGGAAACACAGTGTTTCCTGCCGACACATTTAGGTATACATATTCTTTTGAAAACAATGTATTTAGTGTTAATGAATTTACATTTAATGCTAATGTTTCATTTCATGAAGAGAAAATGCTTTGGGAGTTAGACCCCATAATATATTTCAAACAATAAAAGTAAAATATTATTCTGATTGAGATTACATGAAATATTGACACGATAAATAACAATTACAATAAGATAAGTTTATTGTGGAATTTTAACGATACTGTTGTCATAAAAACTATTAATTGATAATAGACAAGCACCAAGGACATAGAAGCTACATACTAATGAGACATAAACAAAACACTTGCGCTAACAAAAATATAAACACCTCACTCCTTCACAAACTTAACAACAGCCCAGCCGTCTTTTTCTCTGCTGTATTGAAATATTAAACCTACATCCTCTCCTGCTCTCTTAACCTCATCATATTCTTTATAATAAAACCCGCTTGTCAGCAAAACCCCGCCGGAATTAAGATGTTTTGCCAATATCGGCATATCATTAATTACTGTATTCTTCCAAATATTTTCATAGATAATATCAAATTTCTCATTTTTCAAGATTGTAATATCTCCGTGTCCAACCTCAATGTCAGGGGTATTATTAATCAATATGTTTTCTGATGTGTTTTTTACAGCTTTAATATCATTATCCACAGCAAATGTATATGCAGAACCTTGCATTTTACTTAATATTGCGAGTATTCCTGTTCCTGTTCCCATATCCAAAACTGATTTATTTAAAGTATCCGATTTTAATATCTCTTCCAGCAACATATAAGTTGTTGCATGATATCCTGTACCGAATGCTGTTTTCGGATCTATAATAATTTCTTTTTTAGCTTTAGGGAAATTTTTATGAAAAGATGCTCTTACAACCAAGTCTGTACCGAAAATTATAGGTTCAAAATAATTTTCTGTCCATTTTTCATTCCAGTTTTCATCTTTAATAATCCTGTATTCAAATTTTAATTTAAATACGGAAAATTGTTTCTCAAAATCATTCAAAGCCTTTTCATTAAATTGACATTCAGCAATATAGGCATTAACGCCTTTTTCTGTTTCCATAAAACTTTCAAAGCCGATATCAGTCAGATATGCGATTAGAACATCTGTATGTTTTTGCAAATTAGGGTTGATTTTGCAAATAAGTTCAATATAATCAAGTTTGTTGTTCATTACATTTATATTTCAAAGCTTATACCAAAAACGGCAGACTCATCATTAAAATTTTAACGAAGTCAGATTGTTTATTATATTTGTTCCCGTATGGTTTTTGACTGCATTCATAAATAGATTGATTAAGATTGAATTAGATTGATTAAGCCGCAAAAACCGAAATAAGCAATCTCGTTCAATCTACATAAATCTCATTCAATCTGTTTAATTATATTTATTTAAGTTTTTTCAGAATTTTATTTTTTGTTTGTAGCTTTGCTGCATTATGTATTCTTAATAAAGAAAATTTGCATTTGTAACATTAATTTTGCAATTATAAATAACTAATTCAAAATATTATGAAACTAAAAAAATTAACAATCCTGTGTATAAATCTAATTATTTTTTTCGGATTTTATTCCTGTAATACTGATGAAAATACTAATTCAAAAACAAAAAAGCAAGAATTTCAGCTCAATGATGTTAATTCAGTGCAAAAAACATGGCAAGTTAGTAATATTAAAGAACTTATAAACATTATCAAGGACTCACTCGGGAACAATGACATTATATTAATTGACAGCGGAACCTATGAGTTTGAAAAAGCAATTTTATTTAAAGGTATTGAAAATATTACAGTGAAAGGAAAAGGTGTGGTACAATTAATTTGCACTAATATGTACGATGAAATTCTGCATTTTGACAGTTGTAATATTGTTAAAATTGAAAATATCAGTGCAAGGCATAATGAGCTTGACGAATGCATGGGTGCAGTAATTAAGTTTTCCGCATGTGATTCAATATATATTACCGGATGTGAACTTAACGGATGCGGAAGAGAAGGTATTTTCGCAAGGGATTGTAAATATCTTTATGCCTCAAAAAATTATATTCATCATAATTCTTGCTGCGGAATAGATTTTAACAGAATAGAAATAAATGAAGAAATATTTAATATTCCCGGTTTGGTAATGGAAAGCAATAAAATGGAATACAACGGTGAAGACAGCGATAAATATCCGCCTGCACAAGGTAATGAAATTGATTCTTCGGCAAACGTACGAATATTAACGGGTGAATGGTCTGCGAGTTTAAACGGTGATTATCGCAGCTTTTTTGATGAGAAACTAATTTTTATATGCAAAGACGGATATTACGTAACCTCCGGTACAGCAAAAGCAGAACTTAAAACATATGAAGGGGATGATATTCCTGACGGAAGCTATGTTGCAACAGAATATACCATAAATCCGGAGAATATAACATCTGAATTTTTAATCAGCGGATTGGCACACTTATATCCGGATAGTCTGACAAAATTAAAAACAGCTTTTGCAGGAAATCAAATAATGAATAATGATTCAATCTTACAATTTAAGATTAATAATACCTCTTATGTTATATTTTGTAAGTCTTCCGGAAATACTAACTATCATTTAATTTTGCGAAATCAAAAAACAGGAAAAAAGCAACAATTTTTTCAGTTAAACAATATTTACAGAAATGATTTCTTAATAATACGATGGATTGGTGACTTAGATAAAGATAATAAACCGGATATAATTTTTAACGGTATTCCGAACAACGGATATGATTCAGAAAACGTGTACAATTTACAATTATATCTATCTTCGGCAGCAAAAGGCGACTTAATTATTCAAAAAGTTGATGAATTTACACAATATCCGATTTATGATTAAATTTTCTGACATAAACATTTAACAAATATGAGTACACTCCAAAAAGTGTCGGTGTAAATATTTTTATGAAAAGGCAATAATATTATTGACTCATAATCAGCCAATTAACAAATTCACGCTGACACTAAAACACATAAATATCTGTTTGCACTATTTAACAATTGAACTAATCCAAACAGACATTGTTTCTAAAAATATTTCGGAATGAGTATGCTCAATTTGGTTGTACTCTGAAAAAGCTCCTGTTTTTGCTTCCTGAAATAAATGATTAAGACCTTTTAATTCAACTATTTTATAATTTTTATTTCCTCCTTCTTTCAAAGATTTCTCAATCCCTTTTAAATTCTCTGTGGGAAGAACTTGACTGTCCAAAGAACCGTTTAATGCTAAAACCGGACATTTAACTTTTTGCAAATATATTTGCGGATTGAAAGTAATAAAATATTGAAACCATTTATCAGTTGCAATTTTGATTTGAATTTTTATTAAAGCATCTGTTTCTTCTTCCGATGAGGGTTTCATTTCTGCCGGTAAATCAGCAAAAGAGTTTTTCAAATATTCTTCAAGCAAACTGTCTAATTTCTCACTTTGATAATTTTTTTTAATAATTGAATACATACCTCTTTGTAATTCCGAATTTTTCTTAATAATTTCATTGTCAATTCCGGCTAACTCACCGCCTTTTTCTGTTTGCAGTATCATTAATTCATCTGTAGCTATGCCCGGAGCTGCCATTAATACTATAAAAGCTACATCTTTTGTATTTGAAGCTACAAAAGGCGCAATCATACCGCCTTCACTATGACCGATTAAACCGATTTTTGATTTATCTATTTCTTTTCTTCCTTTCAAATATTCAATTCCGGCAAGGACATCGTTTGCAAAATCCTCGGAAGTTGCATTTTTAAAGTTTCCTGTAGATTCTCCGATACCTCTGTCATCAAATCGTAAAACAGCAATTCCTTTTTTTGTTAAAAAATCAGCAATTACCATAAACGGCCGATGACCAAAAAGTTCTTCATCTCTGTTTTGCGGGCCGCTTCCGGAAATCATAACAACAGCCGGAAAATTCTTACCCTTTTTCGGAAAAGTCAGTGTTCCGGCTAAAGTTATACTGTCAATATTGTTATTGAACTCTACTTCTTCAACATTATAAGGAAAAGGTGGTTCAGGTGTTTGTGAACGAATCTTTTCTTTTTTTTCGATTTCTTTCCTTGTTAAATTCAAGGGGATTTTGTTTCCCAATTGTGTAAAAGTGCCTTCAATTTCTGTAAAGCTGCTGTTTACATTTCCGGTATAATCCATTTTTAGAGCAGATGCATTAAGAGTAAGAATATTATTATTGACAATTACGGTATCAATCGGAATTCCCGTTGCTCCTTGGTCAGGGCTGTCCATTGTTGCAGAATATGTTTCTTCAATTTTTTTAATATTGAATATAACAGTTAATTTTTGTCCTTGAAATTCAAGAATCCCTGACCATTTTCCCGACAGGTCTTGACCTGATGTCATTAAAGTAATTGTTACAGCTGCTAATGTTAATACTAAATTTTTCATAATTTCTTTATTTTATTTATTAATTCTACTTTACGAAGTTAAATAAAAGCCCAAAGGGCTTAAATCAATAACATAGGGCAACGCCCTATGACACAGGCAATAACTTGCTTCAAGCCCTGAAAGGGCGAAAATCCGGTTGATGCCGCCCTTACAGGCATACGCGTCAACTTAAGCTATGCTTTGCTGATTATCAACAAGATACAGAACGTTTGTTTT
>JAIORR010000043.1 GCA_021108055.1 Candidatus Cloacimonadota bacterium | reverse complement strand
TTAATAGAGTTTTATAAACGCTTAATTATGTCAAATATTTTGTTCAGAATGTTACTAACTTAGAAATACAACCTATAAATTTCTTTTTCAACTTCTTCCGGGACCAGCCCTGAAACGCTTTTACCTCTTTTGATTTTCTCTCTGATCATACTCGAGGAAACATCGACAGGTTTCATTTCGATAAAAGTAAGTTTTTTTAAATATTCCATGTTCTTCCAGTTTGCTCTATCCACTTCCGGACGATTTACTACTACGATGTTTACATTATCCAAAAGCCACTTCCAATTATGCCAAAGTGGAAGTTCTGCAATAATATCGGCTCCCACAATAAAGAAGAATTCATCAGACGGGAAGTCTTTTATCAGACGTTTCATCAGTTCATCGGTGTAGCTCAGGTTTTCGTAATTCCGGTCAAACTCGGAAGCTTCAAATTGAGGAAAGTTTTTTAATGCACTATCGATAAGTTTGAAACGTTTATCAAATGAAATGATTTCAGTATTTTTCTTTAAAGGATGATTCCCGGAAGGCAGGAACCAGATTTTATCCAGTTCTAATTCATTATAAACAGCTTTTGCCATGGCGATATGTCCGTTATGGACAGGATTGAATGAACCGCCGAGTAAACCGATTTTCATCTAATCTAATTTTTTGATAAGTGTGTTGATCTTATTTGCTTCTTTTGAACCTGGATAGCGTTCGGTAAGTCTGCCAGCCATAGAAACCGCATTTTCTTTATCTTTTCGGGTGATATATATTCTGGTTGAATAGTAAAGGGACATTTTATCGATTTCATCTATATTTCCCAGTTCGGTTATTTCATCAAAATACATAAGAGCTGCACTGTAATCTGATAGTTTGTAATACGCATAGCCGTTATAGTATTTCTTTTTCAGCAGCTTATAATGGCATTCTTGAATGTAATCGATAGCTTCTTTTTTCTTTTCGTCGAAGGGGAATTTTTCTACGAATGTTTCAAATGCAGAGATCGCACTTTCTGTTTCTTCCTGTGTATAATGCGGGTTCAAAGATTCATTGAAATAGCAAACTCCAATTTGGAAGAAAGCTTTACCAACTTCTTTATGATCATGGAAAAGACGGATCAATTCTTCATATTCAAATCTTGCTTCCATGAATTTATTCTGATTGAAATAACAGTCCGCAAGCTTTAATTGAGCTTCTGCCGTATAAGCGGAATTCCGCTCGAAAGCAATATCGGTGAAATATGGTATGGCTTTATGGTATTTTTCCTTTTCAAAATATTCATTTCCAATTTCCATTTTTCTTTCCACAGGCATATCTTTCGTTAACCGGTTCTCGCTGCATCCAACGATAATAATAAAAATTACAAAGAGAATGATATTTTTCACATTAACCTCATTTCTTACGCATTTTCAAAGAAAACTTTATATGCTTTATAGGAAGAATAAATATCTGCTTTACTGCTGAGTTCATAAAGCGAATGCATTCCCAGAATTCCCGGTCCGCAATCGATGACCTCTGCCCCATATTCTGCCATGAATTTGGCGATCGTTCCGCCGCCGCCTTCGTCAACTTTGCCCAATTCACCGGTCTGCCAATTTACTTTTTCTTTATTGAATATTTTGATTATTTTAGAATTAAATTCTGCATTTGCATCATTTGAACTGCTTTTTCCACCACTGCCGGTAAATTTGGTTAAACTCACTCCGAAGCCAAGATGCACAGCATTTTCCTTTTCATGAACATTCGGAAAATTTGGATTTATGGCAGCATTAACATCGGCAGAAAGCACCTGGCTGTTGATGAGGGTCTTTCTTAAAGTAACACTGTCGAATGGTTCTCCATTGTGTTTTAGCAGGTCGGCAATGAAATCTATGATGAAGATAGATTTTGCTCCTGTGTTTCCTTCACTTCCTATTTCTTCTTTATCTGCAAGATAAACAATAGCTGTTCTTCCTATATTTATTTCTGCATCGAATATGGCTTGAGCAGAAGTGTATGCACATATCCTGTCATCCTGACCATAGCCAAGGACCATGCTTTTATCTATGCAGGCATCACGGGCTTTCCCGGCGGGAACAAGTTCCAGTTCTGCACTCAGGAAATTTTCTTCGATAATATTATATTTTTCATTCAAAAGAATAAGAGCGTTTAATTTTACAGCTTCTTTTACATCTTCATCCGGGTATGGAATTGAATTGAACATCAGATTCATTTTACCAGCTTCGATAGCATCACCGAGTTTTTTGGTGTATTGCTCTTTTCTGGCGAGATGCGGCAGCAGGTCGGGCATTACGAACACGGGGTCATTATCATCTTCGCCGATGGAAACATCGATTACATCACCGTTTTCTTTTATAAAAACGCCGTGTATTGCCAGAGGTGTGGACATCCACTGGTATTTTTTTATTCCGCCGTAATAGTGAGTTTTCATTAAACCCAGATTAGTAGTTTTATCTTCATAAAGTGGGTTTTGTTTCAAGTCGACCCGCGGTGCATCGATGTGTGATACAACAATATTTACACCTTCACTGACCGGCTTCTTCCCGATAACGGCGATCGCAGCATTCTTATTCCTGGAGATTCTATAAATATTTTTAGATTTTTTATCTTTATTAATTTCCAGAAATTCTCTTTTTACCAGTTCATTTTTATAAAATTCTATCGTTTCGCGTTCGGTTTTGCATTCATCAAGAAAAATTTTATATTTTTCTGAAAAATCGAATGCTGTTTTTCTTTCTTTTTTGGAAGTTTCTTTCCAGAAATTTTTTCTTTGATAAGATAATTTTTTACTTAATTCTTCAGCTTTGCTCAAAATAATCTCCTTATTTAATTTCTAATATCTCAAATTCTCTATCACCTATCGGTGCTTTTACCAGAAAGCAATTTCCAACCTTCTTGCCTATCATTGGCTTACCAATTGGAGAAGCAATAGATTTTCTTTCATATTCATCATCAGTTTCAAATATCTCGTCCACGCCTACGAGATGTATTTTTAGGATATTCCCGTTGGAAAGTTCTTTTATTGTTACCCTTGCACCGAAACGAACAGCATCTTTAGGTATTTTACCGGAATCGATAACCTGCAGTTTCTCCATCCTGCGTTTGATGAAATTATAGTCATTTTCCAGGTATCTCTGTCTTTCTCTCGCTGCATGATATTCTGCGTTTTCGCTCAGGTCTCCCATTTCTCTTGCAGAAGCCACCTGCTTAATTATGGAAGGTCGTTCCTTAATAAGTTCATTCATACGTTTATGAAGACGCCGCATGCCTTCTTTTGTAATGTAATTTCCCATTAAGCTCTACCTTTTTTCTTTTCTATTGTTTTCTGTCCATGCACACCGATCTTTTTGAGTTTGATATTTCCACTTGTTGCCCACAGGTCGACCATATTGCGGATAGTTTTATCGTAGCAGCAGATAGCATTACAGAGGATATCGGCAAAGGTGGGATTACGGGTCGATTTGTAATGTTCATAAACAGAAAGATAAAATTTGGGATCGATAGGATAAATTGCTTTCAGGAAACTTATGTGCAGTTTCACCATACTTGGCGTAGCATACAGCCAGGAAGTTTCAAGTTTATGAAAAATAGGTTCGATCAGATTTTTATCAAAATGGATAAGTTTGATCAAAAGTTTCTGAATGCTCTGGTTTAAAATACTGTTATCTTTTTTTATCCACTTTACTAAAAGATCGAGGTATTTTTTAGGATTTTTTTTCAGAATGGGAAAGATCGACTTATCGATGACAAGGTTGCATGATTTCTGATCCTTTGTAGAAAAAAGGAATTTTTCCAGATATTCAATAAAAATGTCAGGCTTTTTCTTTATCGCACGAGCCATAATATAGGCAAAGATAATTCTTCCATTTTCACCTTTCTCAGCCAGAAGGTATTCGTAAAACCCAAAATATTTATCTGCATCTTTACAGATCTTAGAGCCGAGTGTTTTCCCAACCAAAGTAATAACGGCATGTGGAACTTTGTTATCTATTCTTTGCGGATAAGCATTATATACGATATCAATATCATAATCTTTTTGTGGAAGCTTTCTTTCTATAAAGTCGAGAGTATCTTTTATTAACCTATCTTTCCAATCCATCGAGATCATTTCCTGTCTCCTTAAACTTCTAATTAATTATTATGATCTTTCCTTTCCGCGAATCTGTTCCCATCTTGATGATATAAAAATAAATTCCGGAAGAGACCTTATTCCCCGCCTTGTTTTTACATTCCCAGCGAAAACACTCTTTAACATCATTATAAGGTCCGAGATCCTTTTCAAAGACCAAATCACCGTTCAGGTCATATATCCATATCCTGCCGGATGTTTCCAGCGGGAGATTTATAAAATTCACTACATCGAACTCACTTTTTCTCTGATCAAGCGGGTTCGGATAAACCTGCAATTGTTTTAAATTTTTTAGTCCCAACATACCTGTCAAGCTGAAATGACATTTATTCCCGTTATTGGAAATCTTGTTACCCGCAATATCTTCAAGATTATCTATTTTCAGAAAATATGGCTGGTTTGTATATTCCAGCTTTTTCTTCATTCTGATGGTGACATAATAATCATCCACATTATATTCCAGAGAAACTATTTCATTGTTCTTATCTAATGCCGGAAGTACAAGGATATAATTGGAAATATCCTCTGCCATTTCTGATTTTACCGCTTCCGAGAAATACACATTAACCGTTTGCAGGTCTTCACTTTCCACGTTGGATATTTCCGGTGGAGTTGTATCCGGTTCATATTGAAAAACACAATCTTCCGGGTCTAATACAACGGGAACGCCGGTCATTCCGGTAAGTCCGTTTATCGAAAGTAAGTAATCATCGAATTTTTCGAACCTGTTAGAAAATCTCATTATCAGGCAGGAATTTTGCTCTATAACATTCACAGATTGAGGATATCCCATATTATGATTCACAGAATAGAAGGTGATATTCGTAGCATCTGAATTCAATTTGCGGTCGAACTTAACTTTTATTTCATAAGAAGAGATCATTTTAATGTATTGCAATTGCGGCATATAAAACGGAACAGCGATCTTCCATAAAGTAGGCAGACTTTCGTCTGGAGTGTATGAATCATCAACTGCGGTAATTTGATAGAAGAGCGTATCTGCGGGAGATAAACCTGAATCGGTATAAAAATTATCTGTAACACCGGAAGCGATCATAGAAATGTTTTCATCCTGCTTCCGAAAGATATTATATGAATCTGCATCATCGGCAAGCCAGTTCATTGTAACCGAAGTAGAATCGACTGGAAACACACCGAACATATTCGGCGTTTGAGGTCCCGTAAAATCTTCAGTCTTTCTTATCAGAGAGCTTTTAATTTCATCTCCATCTTTTATGTTAACAATGATGAACGCATCTTCAGTAGCGGTTTTTGGAGATGCTGCTATTACATTCAAAGATGTCTTTGTAGATTCACCTTTCCAGATAGGAGTAAATTTATTATCAACATAATCTATTATATATGTATTTGGTGGAACGGAAAGCACAAGCTCATCATCACCATCGCCGTCGATATCTGCATTTGCAATGGAATTTTTGATTTCGATCTGTGAAAAACTGAGATAACCTAATGAGCCGTATTCGTTATTTTCTCCCGTGTTTTTAAAAAACTCAAAATATGAGAAAGATTTTGCCGGATTAGATGGATTATATGTATATCCGCCAACGCAGAATTCGTTGGAGCCATCTCCCGTGAAATCCGCAAGTGCCAGATAATATGCATCTGAAACAGGAAGCCTGCAATGCCACACCATCTCAAACTCAGATGACTCTTTTTCAAATATCATTACATCGCCATCGCAATCTGCTGACAGAATATCCTGATGAGCATCTCCGTCCAGGTTACCGCCGGCAACTTTATTTACAAATGCATTATTAACAGATGTAGCGGTTTCATTAAAAATTTCACCATCTTCATCGATGAAAATATCTCCAAGTCTCTTTCTTAAGGCAAGGACTCTATATGTTATATGATCTATTTCGGTATCTTCAATCAGGATAATATCATCGATTCCATCGCCATCGTAATCTACAAAGTTTCCACCATATGATTCTTCGATAAAACCCATATAATGATTTGGATAAACATCGCCGGATGTTTCATAGAAAACAGCAATGTTGCCTGTAGTAACTGCCAGCAGTTCCATACCATCACCGTTCGTATCTCCAATATCATGAGGCCAGCAGGAGGAAGAATATGTATATTTTGTTATCAGTTCGTCACCAGAGATCTCAAATATCTTCAACACACGATCTTCTCCCTCGATTTCCTGGGCGATAAAATCTCTTTTCCCATTTCCATCGAAGTCGTAAGTTTTACGTACCGCAGCAAGCTCATTCCCTATCGGTATTTGTTCAAAGTCGTGTAAATTTATACAGTTATTATCGATTTCGACGCTGTAGGCATTATAGATAAATGATTCCAGTCCTGAAAGATTTTCAGCTTTCAGATCGATAGGCTGCAAATTCTGGTAAGAATCAAAAAGTTTGAAAACATGTATTGAATCGGCATAATTACTTATCAGGGAATAATCTTCGAGTGGTGGTGTTTTTATGCTCAGATTAACCTTTTCATCAAAGACGGCTTGAATATAATATTCGGGAATTTCAGCATTGTATCTTTTCATAACAGCAGCATATTCTTCTTTGAATTCAGGGGGTGTCTG
>JAIORR010000052.1 GCA_021108055.1 Candidatus Cloacimonadota bacterium | reverse complement strand
GATTTTTTCATTATATCCTCATCAAAATTATTTTAAAAATGCAAATACTGTGCCAAAAAATAAAACTTAAATAAGATGTCTGAAAAATCGTTCTATCTATATTAATACATAATGTATTACGGAATTTGAAAAAAAGGAATATATTTGTTTCTAAAAATATTTATATTTAGTTGAGTCATATACGACCGATATTCGAATAAAAACTGTCTCAATTATTACTCAGTTATTATAATGGAATTCCCAGGATATTCATTTTTCTATAAAGTGTTTTTCGATTCATATTTAGAAGTTTGGCTGCTTTCGTCTTATTTCCTTTAGCTTTTTTGATCGCTTTCAGTATCAGATCGCTTTCAATTGTACCGATGATCTGATCAAATGAAGTCTTATCGTTTATTTCCTCTATATTGAAAATGCTGTCACCTTGATTTGCCGAATCTAAGAAAATTATTCTACCGGTAATATTTCCTGATTCTGTCAGAAGAACTGCCTTTTTGACCATATGTTTCAATTCGCGTATATTTCCCGGCCAGTCATAATTCAAAAGCCGTCTGATTGCTCCTACAGAAAAATCTTTTATGTTTTTCCCGAGTTCAAGATTTGCTTCTTTCAGGAATTCTTTTGCCAGGACAGGTATGTCTTCTTTCCTTTCTTTAAGAGTAGGAAGATTAATCTGGAATTGATTAAGCCTGTGATAGAGGTCTTCTCTAAAATTTCCTTTTTTCACTTCCTGAAGAAAATCAAGATTTGTGGTTGCTATGATTCTCACATCTAAATCTACAGGTTTTTTCCCGCCGACATAATTAATTTTTCTTTCTTCTATTGCACGGAGTATTGAAGCCTGCCCTTCAAAGGGAAGGTTAGTAATTTCATCGAGAAGTATGGTACCGCCATTTGCTTTTTCAAATTTTCCTTTTTTTGTGGAATTGGCACCTGTAAAAGCACCCTTTTCATATCCAAATAATTCGCTTTCGAGTAAAGTCGCGGGGATCGCTCCACAATCAACTGCAATAAACGGTTTACTTTTTCGATTACTTTTGTGATGGATAATATTGGCAATGACTTCTTTACCTGTACCGCTTTTTCCCTGAATCATCACACACATATTTGTGGGTGCTACCAATTCGGCTTGTTTTAATATCCTCTTTATTGCCCGGCTTTCACCCAACTCTTTTTCATAAATTCTTTTTTTGTTTAATTTCATCCTCAGGCTTTTCACTTCTTTATTCAAAGACCTGGTTTTAAGAGCTTTTCTAATGATCAAGATCAATTCTTCATTAACGAATGGTTTTGTAATATAATCATAAGCACCTAACTGCATCGCTTTCACAGCATCCTTTATTTCACCATAGGCGGTTAACATTATCACAGGAATTTCTTTATCGATCTTCCCGATCTTTTTCAGGATAGCCATCCCATTCATTCCCGGAAGACGCATATCCAGAAGTATCAAGTCGGTTGCACCTTTATTAATTACAGGGAAAGCATTTTTTCCTTCTCCAACGCAACAAACTTTGAAACCTTCTTCATTGAGAATATTGGAAAGAAGAAATTGCATATCTTTATTATCTTCAATAACTAATATCGATTCCATTTTCCATTCCTTTGTTAATTCTTTGAAATTGGTAGAGAAATAATCACATCGGTTCCTTTACCAACTTTGCTTTTCAGGTTTATTGTTCCGTTATGAGCTGTAATCACCTGATAAACAGATGACATTCCAAGCCCCGTACCATCGTCTTTTGTGGTAAAGAACGGATCAAATACTTTCATCAGGTTTTCTTCTGAAATGCCTTTTCCTGTATCTTTAAAAGATAAAATGATCGAATTACTTTTCAATTCTACTTTAATATTTAACGAATTACCATTATCCATAGCATCAATTGCATTTACTATCAGATTTAAAAAAGATCTTTCCATCCATTTCTCATCCATTAGGACGTCCGGTATCCTATCAGAATATTTCTTCTTGATATTCACGCCGGTTTCAAGGAACCTGGCTTTGACGAGTTCAATTGCATTATCAAGAATTTTTATAATACTGCCTTTTTTAAGGTTGATCTCTCTCGGTGTTGCAAAATCCAGTAATTCTTTTATTATCTTATTTGCATTATCAGAATTTCGCAGGATCATATCGAGGTATTGTTTTATTTCTTTAGAAGGCTTGTATTTTGTTATACAGAACTGAACGGCAGAACTTATGTTTCCTAAAGGATTTCGTATTTCATGAGCAATACCGGCAGCCAGTTGACCAACTCCGGCTAAACGTTCCGTCTGCAATAAATATTTTTGCATTTCTTTATGCTCTGTGATATTCCGAAGTGAACCAACTATTTTCTGAGGTTTATTATTATCATTTAGAAAAAGCTTAGAAGTTACAGAACAATTTATGATATTTCCATTCTTGTCTTTAATATCGATCTCAAAATCATTGATCCTGCCTTTATCATGCAGTTTCATTAACATCTCGTTTCCTTGCTTGGGCTCAGCATAGAAATCATCGATCTGTTTCCCGATAAGATCTTGACGGAGATATTTTGAAAAAACCTCGATCGAAGGACTCATTTCGAGGATAATTCCATTCATATCTACTTCATAGTAAACGTCCTGAATATTTTCAAAAATACTTCTGTATTTTTCCTCGCTTAGCTTCAATTCTTTTTCCTTGGCATGTTTATAAAAAGCCAGTTCCAGGGTTACTCTCAATTCTCTCTCATCAAAAGGTTTTATTATATAACCATACGGACCTGTCTTCAGTACTTTCTGAATTGTCTCATCATCTGCATAAGCCGTGAGGAAGATGATCGGTATCTCAAGATCGGAGAATATTGTTTCTGCTGCTTCCAGACCGGTCATGTTGTTTTCCAGCATAATATCCATCAAAACAAGATCGGGATCGAGTTCAGCAGCAAGGGAAACTGCATCCTCGCCGGAAGTAATTACTCCCGCAACCGAATATCCACAATTTTTTACAATTATGCAAATATCCTCGGAAATAATCAATTCATCTTCAACGATAAGAATTCTTTTCTTTTTCACAGAATATTCTCCATGCGTAGTTCAATTCCTAAAAAAGATAATATGTTATTTCCTGACAAGAAATTTCTTTTAGCTCGATGAATTATTTCCCTGTGAATAATAAAACGAAAATTAGTTATAATTCTATTCAGCCGGAATGATCAGCCTTTGTTTTGGACCTCTAAGTTCTATTTTTTTTCACACAAAAAAACCTTCAAGACACCTGTTTTATCCTGAAGGTTTCGGGGGTTGAGAATGTTCATTTGTTCATTATTTCAATAATATTATTTTTTTCATGCTGGTGAAATCTCCATCATTATTTTCCACATCAAAGATAGAAAAATAGATGCCGCTGGAAACTCCCTTCCCGTTATCATCCTTTCCATTCCACACAACATTATGATAACCGGAGTTTACTTCTTTGTTAACCAGGGTTCGCACCTTTTGACCCTTTATATTGTAAATGGAAAGCTCTACAAGAGATGAATTAGTTGCAATTGAGAAACTGAAAGTTGTTGCCGGATTGAAAGGGTTTGGATAATTACCAATTAATTCTGTTACAGCGGGAAGAAAATTATTTCCGGCATCTGTGTGTTCTATGGTAACTTCTATAATTTCAGATTCATAACCACCATCAAAAACTGTGAGAACACCATAAGTGTAATTTCCACCTGAAACATTTTCATCAAGATATAAAGTATCTGTAGTGGAAGTAACGTAAACCTGATCTCTGTATATTTTGTATTCGGATATTCCTCGACCAACAAGAGGAAGCTCCCAGGTAAGAAGAATATCATTCCCCTGTGAAGTTGCAGTCAGATTTT
Source organism: Candidatus Cloacimonadota bacterium (assembly GCA_021108055.1). Classification (GTDB taxonomy): domain Bacteria; phylum Cloacimonadota; class Cloacimonadia; order Cloacimonadales; family TCS61; genus JACNIV01. The sequence continues at coordinate 2,865 of JAIORR010000052.1, read as the reverse complement.
CCGGGGGATTCAGAACAACTGTTGCCACAACTGTCGCAGGTTCCGATTCACCTTCATCGTAAACAGCAGTTACTTCAAAATGATAATCTCCAGCCGCTAAAGGTCCGTAAAAATAATAACAGGAATCTGTTATGGATACCAAAAAAACACCATCCAAATAAACATTATAACCAAGAAGATCTCTTTGCTCTCTTGTTTTTGTTCGAGTTTGCGAACCCCATTCAAGAAGAATCGAAGAATTATAATCGATAACTGTTGCAATTAGATTTTCAGGAGGAGGAAGAGGTGTTATACTGATGGGCGGAAAAACAATATAATCTATCCAGCCACAGTCTGAACCACCTATAACACCAACATCTTTAATGTATTCCCATTTAAAAGTATGCTCTCCCGCAGTGATCTGATATGTTTCCTGGCTCCAATCAACCGTACCGCTCCAGGCTCCCATTTCATTATTATCTACAAAGAAACGCAGATAGTCATAACCACTTTCAGAGGAAACTTTTTTATAGAAGCTCAGTTCACCGGCAGATAGAACTTCAACATCCAGATACAAAGAAGAACTCTGGTTATGACCGATACTACCCGAGCGAGCACAATATATTCCTTCATAAGCTCCGGTAGTTGTAAACCAATCTGCATTACCACCGAACTGCCATTCAAAGCTCTCGAAATTATTTGTTTCAAAATCTTCCACCATAAGTCCAACTGCTACAACTATATCAAATGTATTTGTATAAGTTCCTGAATTTGCGGAAACATCGAGCACCAGTTGAACTGTTTCACCGATAGGTGTAGAATTATCAAAAGTTGCTGTGAAAATACCTGTAGAGGTTTGATTTGGTTCCAGATTTCCAAAATTTGCCGTGCTAACATCAAATACTACATACGGAGATGTTGAGCTAATTATTCCCGAAAGATCATTCGCAGTCTCATCTCCGTTATTTCTAAGAGATATGGAAATATCTACAGTTTCATCTGGATCGATCATTCCATTTCCATTACCGGTCGAATCATCGATCTCATATCCTGTAAGAGCAATATAAACACCGGAAATACTTTCCATGGTTGCCACAGCATCCAGATCAAAACCAGCATCCGGTGCGGTTTGAGTGCCGTCTCCATCATCAACTATCTTCACGAACTGGGCTTCGATCAAACTACTTAAAGAAATATCAAATTCTGCAGTTCCGTTACCTGCTCCCAATGAATACCAGGGTCCATCGATAAATTCTCCAACATAACAAGTATATCCTTCCGGAGAAGTGTCACCTTCAAATATTTTTATATCATTTCCCGGTCCGTCAACAATAGGAAATTGCATATCAAGAACAATCCAGCCATTCTTACCGATTGAATAATTTCTATCATCCGGAGCTCCAATAACTCCGGGTGTATCACCTTCGTCCGCTGTATTATTATTTGGAATTTGAGAACTGCAAATCCTATATGCAAACTGACCATCCTGTGGTGTAAGTTGGAAGTCTGTGGCTGTTGAACTATTGGCAGTAGCTGTTACACTTGTGATCGTTTGAGTTTCATAGCCATTTGCCACGATCGTAATATCATAAGTTCCCGGTAGAACATATTTATGGTAGTCGCCAACAATAGGGTCTGTATAAGTTGGGAAATAATCGTTAATAAAAACTGCTGCGGTAACCGGATCGCCGGTATTTACATCGGTTACTATTCCTTCCAGACCGTAACCGGAATATTCTATCATAGCCAGCATTGCCGGAACGTTATATTGATAATACATTTGAATTTGTGATGTAGGTGGATGTTTAGAATAAGAAATCTCCATCGACCAACTGATCGCACCGGCAGCACCATAATTCGTATCTTTTGTACTTCCGTTGATAGGATACATTCCAGTACAACCCTGACCATACTCCATATTTGCATAACCGGATGTAGATGAATATACACCGGCAAGCTGAAGAATATGACTGAAATCCGGGCATTGATCAGCACGGTAGCTCCAGGGACAGGAAATATATTCTGTTCCGCTGTGATAGGTTGTATGCACGACGAACTGTCTGCCATAAGTTGCATCTCGAAGAGCTTTTGATTCGGGTTGAGAAAATGCTCCTGTGCTGCTGCCCCAGCCATCCCACATATAACCGCCATCACGGTTAAGGTCAACGTAGTTCGCATTTCTACGGCTATCTGCAACACGACCGTCAGGATTTACACAATAATAAATCCATATTTCGCGGTTATCCACCAGGTCTGTAATATTGGGATCGATACTGTAATCACGGCACAGATCACGAGCAAAACGAATGCAATTTTCGGAACATCCTATTTCATCACCGTGAATTCCGCCGTCGAACATCACTTCCGCTTCATTCTCATCTAAGGAAACGTTATCGCTAATTTTGAGAGCACCAAGTTCCCTTCCCTGCACGGAAGTACCAAATATATGCTTTTCACATATCGATGGAAATGTGGTTGCCAGGCTGTCTGCCAGAGCTACAATTTCTGTATAAGTGTGATATGCTTCCCTGGTGGGGTCCATCGACTGCCAGAAATTCCTTGAAAATTCATTCAGGTCTTCCCGCTCGATCTTATATCGAAGACCGGTAGATTTGATCATTTCCAGTTCGGAGGGAATTACATATAATAGGGCTTCACCATTGGGATAAACATCACCGTTCAAATGCAGTTCAGCTAATTTTGCGAGTTCCGATTGGCTGTTATAAAAAACCCTCACTTCCATTTCGGCATTGCGCCAGAAGGCGTTCAAAGTGAAAGCAACAGTCAATAATGTAATTAAAAAAATAATCTTTTTCATTAATTTTAATCTCCTCGTATTTATTGTTTATAAATATATGCAATAAGTATTCCAGAATGAAGATAATG
>JAIORR010000191.1 GCA_021108055.1 Candidatus Cloacimonadota bacterium | reverse complement strand
TTATCCGTGATCATCCGTTTCATCTGCGTCATCCGTGTTCTATTCTTCCCACCAGGTCATATTCCCAGGAATCGGTTATCTCTACCGTAACGATTTTCCCAATTTCAGCTTTACCCTTTTCTATGAATACTGTTCCGTCGATTTCGGGAGCATCGAAATAACTTCTTCCTTCAAAAGAAAATTCTTTTACCTCGCCTATTCGGTCAATAATAACTTTGATTTTTTTACCTATCAGGCTGGCGAGGAAATCTTCGGAAATCGTTTGCTGAAGCCTCATGATCTCTTTATTTCTTTTTTCAGCAATTTTTTTTGGGATCTGTTCAGTCAAGTCGAATGCTGGCGTATCTTCTTCCGGTGAATAGGAAAATACTCCCAGCCTTTCAAATTTTATTTCTTTTACAAAATCTCGAAGTTCAATATATTTTTCTTTTGATTCTCCCGGATACCCGGTAATCAGAGTAGTTCGAATGATCGCATCAGGTATCTTGGTTCGGATTTCAGTGATGATATCTTTAATGCGTTCTTTTGTAACTTTCCGGTTCATACTTTGCAGAATTTCGTTATTAATGTGTTGAATTGGTATCTCGAAATATTTACAGATCTTCGGCAGTTTCCCAATCGTGTCGATGATCTTGGAAGTTATATGTGCAGGATGAAGATAGAGAATGCGTATCCATTCCAGATTTCTAATTTTGTGCAGTTCTTTTAAAAGTACATCAAGTTTTTGCTTTTTGTAAATATCAACTCCATAGTTTGCTGTATCCTGAGCTATGATGATGAGTTCTTTTACGCCTTTTTCTATAAGCGATTCAGCTTCGGTAATTAATTCTTCGATGGGAATGCTTTTCAGTTCTCCACGAATGGAAGGAATCGCACAGTAACTGCACAAATTGTTGCATCCGTCACTGATGCGGAGGTAGGCAAAATGGGGAAGAGTGAGAAGTTTGCGGTCTGATGTTGGTCGTGTTTGAAAAATTTTGGCAAATTTGTCGAAATCTTTAAGATCGACCAACTCGTCAATTTCCGGAATAGTATCTTTTAAGCTCTGGAAATATCTTTTAACCAGACAACCGGTAACAACCAGCTTCCTGCATTTGCCGGATATTTTGTGTTCAGCGGCTTCCAGGATGATTTCAATGGATTCTTCTTTTGCGTCCAATATGAACCCGCAGGTATTGATGATGATAACTTCAGCTTCTTCGAGTACATCGGTAATAGAAAAACCAGACTGCTCGATAATACTTGCGAAAACCTCACTATCTACCAGGTTCTTGGAACAACCGAGACTTATTATAGAATATTTTTTCATATATTTAACCGCAAAGTTCGCAAAGAACGCAAAACGAAACTAAGTTTGAATTTACCGCAAAGTTCGCAAAGAACGCAAAAGGAAGTGAAGTTCATCCCAGAAATTGACACAAGCCAGAAAGATCTTGTGTTAAGTTTCAAACTTCGGAAGTGAATATTCTCAAACCAGAGGTTTGAGTTACTTAATCCAGCAAATGAACGATCACACCGGAGCGCAGTTTAGGTTCGAACCAGGTAGATTTTGGCGGCATCACTTTTCCGGCATCGGCAATTGCCATAAGCTGTTCGATAGAAGTGGGAAACATCGAAAAGGCAACAGCTTCTCCGGCATCGACTCTACGGGAGAGTTCTTTCAATCCGCGAATTCCACCTACAAAATCGATCCTTTTATCTTTGCGCGGATCACCAATTCCCAGAATGGAAGTAAGAAGATTTTCCTGCAGAATAGAAACATCGAGAGATTTCACCGGATCATTTTTCGGGAAAGTTCCTTTTTTAGCCGTCAATTTATACCAAATTCCATCAAAATACATTCCGAAATCGTGCAGTTTTTCCGGATGAAACGGGGAGTCATTCGAGAAAGATTCGATAACAAATTTTTCTTCCACAAGTTTCAGAAATTCTTTGGGTGTATGTTTATTCAAGTCTTTTACTACGCGGTTATAATCCATGATATAAAGCTGATCATGCGGAAAAATAACAGAAAGGAAATAGTTATATTCTTCATTTCCGGTATGATTTGGATTTGCTGCTCTTCTTCTTTGTCCTACGATAGTTCCGGAAGCAGAGCGGTGATGACCATCAGCAACGTACAGATAATCGATTTTTGCAAAAATATTTGTGATCTTCTTAATATCATTTTCCTGATCGATTTTCCAGAAAATGTGTTTGATACCGTCATCAGCTTTAAAATCGTAAACCGGTTTTTGTGCAATAAGTTTTTCTACCAGCTCATTCATATCCTGCCTGGCTTTGTATGTAAGAAAGACCGGTCCCGTATTTGCATTAAGTGTATCTACATGTTTAATCCGGTCTGCTTCTTTATCTGCACGCGTATTTTCATGCTTTTTGATGATATCGTTTTCATAATCTTCGATGGATGCGCCGGCAACGAGACCTATCTCATCAACATTTCCCATTATCAGCCGATAAAGATAAAAACATGGTTTTTCATCCTGAATAAGAACGCCTTCATCGATCATCTGATAAAGATTTTCCCTGCCTTTGTTATAAACAGCATCATCATAAAGGTCGATATTTCTGGGCAGGTCGATTTCCGGCTTTACCACATGCAGGAAACTGTAGGGATTATCTTTAGTCTGGTTGTATGCTTCGTCGGAGTTCAGAACATCATAAGGCGGGGAAGCTACTTCCACGATCTTTTCCGGAGACGGGCGAACACCCTTGAACGCTTTGATCTTTGCCATTGTTTTCTCCTGATTTATTTTTTTACTTTTTCTACGGTTAAATGAACTATTCTTTTGTTTATATCCCACTCGATCATATCTTTCTGGATCTCTTTTACTGCATGGAACGAATCGGAAAGAGTTTCATTTTTTATATATTCGGAATGCTTTGTGAAAACTTTCTGAATTTCCTCATTCCCGAAATAGAAGATCTTTATTCTATCCATGATCTCCAGGTTTTTTTCTTTGCGTGTGAACTGGATCTTATTTACAAGTTCACGAGCCAGCCCTTCTTCAATGAGTTCCGGTGAAAGATGAGTATCCAGAGCTACAAAAAGTTCTTTATTTGTTTCAAATACAAATCCTTCCTTGTCTTTGATGGAGATGATCAGGTCTTCTTCTGTTAGTTTGAAAGTACTGCCGTCCATTTCCAGAAAGTAATCTTTTCCCAGATGAAGTGTTTCTATGATGTGATTAGCATCCAACTTGATGAGAGCTTCAGCGATGCGTTTCATGTGTTTACCGTATTTTGGACCCATCACTTTAAAGTCAGGTTTGAATTCATACTTAACGAAATTATCCTTTTCGTGAATGTATTTTATTTCCTTCACATTGATCTCTTCTTTGATCAGGTTTTCCATTCTTGCAACCAGCGCTTTATATTTTTCCGGAATAAATAAAGCACCCAGAGTTTGACGCACCTTTATCTGACATGTATTGCGGGCTGCTCTTCCCAGAGATACAAGGTCTATCACGGTTTTCATTTCTTTTTCCAGAATTGGAAAGATAGCCTTTTCGTTATGGACCGGGAATTTTTCCAGGTGAATACTTTCTTTTCCGGTAAGGTTCAGGAATATCTCCTCCGCAAGGTATGGAGCGAACGGAGACATCAATTTCGAGACAACTATCAGCACCTGGTGAAGTGTTAAATAGGCTTCTTTTTTATCTGCTGTAAGTTCCAACTGCCAGTATCTTCTTCTGCTGCGGCGTACATACCAGTTACTGAGTTCATCTACAACAAAGTTCTGTATCCGGCGAACGGCTCGCGTCAGTTCATATTTATCGATATTTTTTGTTACATCTGCTGTAAGAGTATTCAAGCGGGAAATGATCCATTTATCGATCTCGGCTTCTTTTTTGTCGCTCAATTCATATTTACCGGCATCAAAACCATCGATATTGGCGTAAGTTACGTAGAATGAATAAACGTTTTTCAATGTGCCAAAGAATTTATTAACGATCTCTGCAACGCCTTTCTCATCGAATTTTGTAGGAATCCACGGTGGGCTTACAGCAAGCAGGTACCAGCGGATGGCATCGGCTCCGTATTCATTCATAAGTTTTATCGGATCTGCCGTATTTCCTTTGCTTTTACTCATTTTCTGACCGTTCTTATCCAGGATCAGATCGTTTACCAGACAGCTTTTGTAGGAAGATTTTCCGGTAAGAATGGTAGAGATTGCCAAAAGTGAATAGAACCATCCACGGGTTTGATCTATTCCTTCACTGATGAAATCTGCAGGGAAAAGCTCCTTTTCAAATCTATCTTTATTTTCAAAAGGATAGTGCCACTGGGCAAAAGGCATCGAGCCGCTATCGAACCAGCAGTCGATAACTTCCGGTGTTCGCAGCATTTTTCCTTTGCATTTTGGGCATTCAAAAAAGATGTCATCTACATAAGGTCTGTGCAGTTCGATATCTTCCGGTACAGGATTGCCGTCTTTCAATTTTCCTTTTTCTCTAAGTTCTGCAATAGAACCGACGCTTTCCATTTCACCGCATTTTTCACAAACCCAGATATTGAGGGGAGTTCCCCAGAAACGGTCACGGGAAATAGCCCAATCCACGTTATTTTCCAGCCATTCACCAAAACGTTTTTCACCTACGAACGATGGATACCAGTTTATTTTCCTGTTATTTTCCAGCATCTGCTCTTTGTAATCGTTGGTGCGGATGTACCAGCTTGAACGGGCGAAATAAATGAGCGGACTATTACAACGCCAGCAGAACGGGTAACTGTGGATTACCTGTTTACGCTTGTAGAGCATATTTCTTTCTTTCAGGTTTCGGATTATTCCCTTGTCTGCATCTTTCACAAATTCACCAGCCCAGTCGGTTATTTCTTCTGTGAATTTTCCTGCACCGTCCACAGGCTGGATAACAGGAAGTCCGTATTTTTTACCAAGGTCATAATCATCCTGACCAAAAGCGGGAGCAGTGTGAACAACACCTGTTCCTTCGTCCATGGTCACATAATCTGCCAACCCCACGAAGAATGCTTTCTGCTTTGGAACAACGAACGGGAAAAGCTGTTCATATTTTTTGTATTCGAGTTCTTTACCTTTGAATTTTTCAATGATCTCGTATTCACCATCGATTACTTCCAGACGAGCTTCTGCAAGAATCAGGAATTCATCGTTGTGCTTGATCTTTACATACACTGAGTTTGGATGAACAACAAGAGCTACATTCGAGATAAGTGTCCAGGGAGTGGTCGTCCAGGCAAGAAAGTAGGTATCCTTTTCGTCCTTTACCTTGAATTTGGTGAAAACGGAGGGATCTTCTGTTTCTTTGTAACCCTGAGCAACTTCATGACTGGAAAGCGGAGTGCCGCAACTGGGGCAATATGGAACGATCTTGTGTCCTTTGTAGATGAGACCCTTTTTGTAGAAATCGTTCAATATCCACCACACGGTTTCGATATAATCGTTCTTTAGTGTGATGTACGGGTTATCCATATCTAACCAGTAACCCATTTCCTTTGTCATTTCACGCCATTCTTTTTCATAGGAAAAAACGGATGCTTTACATTTGTTATTAAATTTTTCCAGTCCGTATTCTTCTACTTCTTTCTTATCTTTGAGCCCGAGCTTTTTTTCTACTTCGATCTCTACGGGAAGTCCGTGTGTGTCCCAGCCTGCTTTTCTTTTAACCAGGAATCCCTTCATCGTTTTGTAGCGGCACACGGCGTCCTTGATGGTTCTGGATATCACATGGTGGATTCCGGGCATACCGTTTGCAGTGGGAGGTCCTTCAAAAAATACAAACTGCTTTGCATCTTTACGATATTCTTCGCTTTTTCGGGCTGTTTCGTTCTCTTCCCAGTATTTGCGGATCCTTTTTTCCAGGTCCGCTGTTTTCTCTTTTATATCAATTGTTTTATACATCTATTCTCCTGTTAAAAATCTATTAAAAGAATCGGTTTGAGCCAACTCTGGTAAGGTTATTCTTTATCTTCTTCAAATAATTCATGGTAATATTCCTTAAGCGCCGGAATGTTTTTTATGTAATCTTTCCAGGCTTCCAATGCTTTCGGAACGTCCACGCATTTATGGCATAATAAAATTGTATTATCCGGAGTTGTGCCAATATATCCGCGGTCATAACAGTTTCCACAAGATTTCTTTTTTCTGTTATCAGCCGCAATCTCCTTTGCCATTTCCAGGTGCTTATCGTCTAATCTGAACATAGTTTCCTTCTTAAACTTGCCTGCTATACTTGATGCATACAAGTGCAAGCAGGGTTTATAAAACTTGCTCAAAACTTTTTTAATATGGATAAATGTCAATATTAATAAGCTAATAGCTTGTTAATTGGAATCCCTCTGCTATCTCCCTTTCAAAACAAAGGGAGAACATAAGAAACCGTTAAAAGAAAAAAAATTATATTTATTCCTAATCTGGACAAGCCAGAATCAAAAAGGACTCACCGCAAAGATGCTAAGTCGCAAAGTTTTGAAAATTCAAATACAAATGTTTTGCCAAAAAAAACACGAATATTACACATAAGATCCTAAACTTATATTTGAAATAGAATGATTTGCAATGGTTGAATTTTTGCACGATCCGGATGTCCTATCTATTTTTAATATATAACAAACCTGAAAGTTCATCATGATTAAATTCTTCCTGTATATCTACGTTTCCCTTTTAGGAATGAAATTCCGTCTAAAAGGGAATTTATGCGCCGTGGCGTATTGCAAAGGATTCCGCTA
>JAIORR010000207.1 GCA_021108055.1 Candidatus Cloacimonadota bacterium | reverse complement strand
CCCAGCAGGAATTGTATCCTTCCGATAAGAAGCGAAATACGCGCCATCACCGTGTAGCCGAATGATGCACCAAATCCCACCATCATAAACCAGATGCCGATATTAGTAAATTTTCCGTAAAGCCCTTTATGTTCTTTCGAGAAGAAGAAATACGTAAGAATAGTTACGGTTCCGATAAAGATTAGAATTGCATTGATGGTAACCAATGGCAGCATTGCGCTTCTCATTTGCACGAGCACAGACGCATGCATAGACATCGGAACACCCATACCCACGATAGCCATTCCGAATACAATTGGATATCTGGAAAGCCAGCCAAGGTTCTTTGAAAATCGGAAGATATAGAGTGAACCCATAATGGACGGGATGAGTATCATTAATTTCATCTCAACGAATATCTTTCTATAAACAAATGGAATAAATGCATTCTCATAAACAAGAGGAATTGCGTATCCCATCGAAACACCAATAAATACAGCTTCTGCAAATTTATAGAACGGATTGTCCTTATAAAGGAATGAAAAGATGCTCAATGTAAAGAAGGCTGCTACGAAAGTGCTAATTGTTTCTAATGACATATTTCCTCCTACCTTATGCTTTTTTCTTTTTTTTACTGGAAAAATAACCGATATTTCCCAGTATAATAAAGACGATTATCATAATGTGAGCAACGGTTTGGGCATTCATCCCGATCCGTGCTTTTTTATGTTTAACATTTTTTATATCAGATAGTTTTATCCAGCTTTCTTTAAGGACTTCTTTGCTGAACTCACGTGAGGCAGGCTGCAATACACCGTAGGAATCAAGTTCCTTATGTGTGGCAAACACGTCCACCAGCTTCTCATATTCGGCAGCACCTTTTAATCCGGCTAACATTCCTACAAGCTGACCGGTTTGCAGATACGGATAGTTATCGGCAGCCATCACAGCAGTAATTCCGGCAGCTACATTTGCTCCGAACCGTGCTCTTGCATAGGTTATCCATGCATAAACAGCAGCAGAAGCTGCAAAGTCGATCACCAGGTTCATTTCATTGTAGTTCTTGATCTCTTTCATGATCTCGAGATTTGATATCTTCCTGCCTTCATCATCGGTATCCACCGCTTCGGCTATGTCATCTCCCATTCCCAGAAGAATAGGTAGGAACAATCCGTAAGGTTTATATCCAAAGTTGCAGTAATCGATACCGGATTGAACATTGTATTCTTCTTTTGCAGTTTGGATAGCATAATCCATCAAAGGTTTTGCAGCCGGCATAAAGCAGATCGTGAAGACCTGCACTTTTCTTTCAAAACAGTGTCTTAATATCGATACTTCCATCGGGAAAAGCTCTGCCATTGTAGATGCATCATGTGAGAAACACATCAGAATTGCTCTATCCTTTCTACCTGCAAAGGAATCTATTTTTTTATAAACATTCTCTGTAGGTGTTGTTACATATGTTTTGGAATTGAACGGTATAACAAGTGGGATAATTATAGCCAGGGCAACTACAATGTAAATATAACGTCTATCCAGAACCTGCATTTTATCGAAAAAGCTTTTTTTATCTTTTGCCATTTTAATCACCTCCACCCAGATATGTACGTTCAATGCCAAGCAGTATCTTCAGAGATGTAGCAGTCATTCCCAATCCAACTCCAAGAGCTATTCCTCTCTTTGCAGCCAGGTTCGGAACGTTCAATATCCATTGAGATGCTTCGGGTATTAATTTTGATATTTTTATTCCAATAGGAACCTGACCCAGCATAACTATCATTGCAGCTAAAAGAAGAACAGTTGCTTCGATAGAACGAGCGCGGAATGCTTTGTAGGCAGCAGAGGCAATGTAGAATGCCAGAAGAGAGAACATTGTTGCACCCATCGGCATCTGCACATTCTTGAAAAGCCACATGAACGGCGTTCCTTGCTGAGTTCCCCAGATAAATCCTACAGCACCGGTTCCAACCAATGCGATCAAGGTTATTAAACTGTATTGCCAGTTTGGAACTTTCCGCTTTATTTTTGTTGAATGAACCATGAAAAGGCTCATAATTCCCAATAGAACCATAAAAGGTGAAATGGCTTTTATCCAGGTTTGATACCAATCATAAAAGTCAACCGAGGCTTTGTGAGGAACAAATGTATGCACGGCAAACATAAATCCCAGTATTATTACTATCAACAGTGGTATTTGTCTTTTCATTTATCCCTCCTATTTCTCTGGGAAAGCATTGATCAGAAACGTTAGGTGTGTAGTAGAAAGAATTGTTCCTGAGATCACGAAGATCAATACAAGTAATTTAAAATAATCCACAGCTTTCAGTGTTCCCAATTGCAGTGGTTCTCTTGCCAGGTATGCAGATGCGGCATATAATTCTTCACCTATCAGTGTGTAATCGCAGGTTGTAATAAAGAAAGGTATCTGCGTTACTGCATCCGTACCGGCTATCTGGATCGCACCTGTTGTGCTGCCTGTTTCCGTCATCAGAAGAGCTTCTGCCCAGAACATTCCCATATAAAAGTTAGTCGCTGTTTTTTCACGGACCATAATACCGTTCACACCGGCAACGAATGCAAATTGAGTGGTGGTGATAAAGAACACACTCGATTTATCAAAAGTATCCGGTCTGCCAGCTTCGTAATGAGCTTCCTTAACTATTTCCTGAGCTATTGGCAGAACCAGGTAATCTCGGCAGGGAACAAGTATCTTTGTATCGTATTCTGCTGCTTTTTTTGCCACTTTTCCCAGGATAGCAAGACCTGCCAGGGTTGCCACATCAGTGATACCGGAAAGTCCCGGAACGAACAGGATTGGTTTTCCCATCTCTGTTGCACGACCGATCGCATTATCGATCTCTTCGATTCCTGCTATCGGGCGAACAAAAAGATCATGACCTTTCTTTGCTTTGCCGATCATTACAAATACCAGCATTCCAAAGAGAAGTGAAGCAATTAAAGCCGGCAGCATTTTTTTCTTGAACCAGTTAGAACGCGGTGTGAAATGATCTTTGCCAAAACCTGTGAAATATGCTGCATATTTATCTATTTTATCGGCAGAAGTCATTTTTGTGCGAACATAGATATCTGATTCTGAAAAATGTCCTTTTCCATCTGTTTTCACTATTTTATACTCAAATGTATTCTTGGCGAAATGACGGATCTTATCCAGGAATTTCAATCTTTTCTTTGGATTCTTAAAGCTGTCTGCTTCTTTCAGAATAGGATTTGTAGTCATCAGTTCTATCTGTTCCCTGTAACCCTTGATATCTTCATCTACCTGATCGATCTCTTCCTGTGTGTTTAGTGTGTCTTTGCTAACTGTTAATTCTGCAATATTATCTTCATACGCTTTCAAGGTCTTCTCTATTTCAGAAGGGAACAGGTTTGAACCTATTGTTTCATCTGGTTTACCTTCTACATGTCGTACGCCAAAAGAAGGTCTGAAAAGAAAGAGTTTTTTGTCAGCATCAAAATGTTTTACAATTTTGAAGTGAGAATTCAAATACCTTACATTATCGAATATCTCTCTCTGGGTTCCTACAATTTTTTTAGAAATACGCCATTCTTCGTCATAGTAATTATGTTTATAAATATAATAGCTGTTTTCCAGAAGGTCTTCATCTCCCAGAAAAACATTTCCAGGGTAAAGAGATTTGGATTTTTCATCAAAAGCCAGGGTCTGCGTAAGGATATAATCGTCTCCAACATCCTTGTTGCATTTGAATTTCATTTCAAAGAAAAGAGTCTGACTTTTATCGCTGTCTATTGGGAGTTTCACTTTTATTTTGTTATCCTGATAGAATTCATTTATTCTATCGATCTCTTTTCCTTCTTCATCAAATACGGTGAAGAAAATATTTCTAACTTTGTAATCTTTATTGGTTTTGCATTCATAATTAACCTGAAGTCTTGTTTTATCTTCGTTTAAATAGCTGGAATTCGTAAGATATACAACCGGTTTGCCCCACATCACGGTGTTATAATCACCCTTATCGCTTTCACGATCGATAACTTTGAACGGCGGAATAATGGGCAATTCGGAAGAGTTTATGATCTCGACGGATGAAACATCGGAAAAGGTTTCGTATGTTGCCTGATCATAAAGAGAAAAAACAAAACAATAATCATTTATATTATCGACATCGATATCCACATTTACTTCATATTCTTCACCGGTAAAAATATTCGGATATTTCTTTTCTCCAATGATCTTTCCATTCACGGGATTTATCGATAATGTTTTAACCGGAGTATATGGATAACAGGAATATCGCTGGTAGATAAGTTCTGCAGGATTTTCCACGGTTCTATCGAGTGCAGTTAATGTGGAATCATTTTTCATTGCCAGGTCGTTCTTTTCAACCTCACCAAGATATTCCAAGTATTTATCAAATTTATCGAGGTCTTTCTTTTTCATCATGTACACACGGTGATAGAACATATCATCTGTAAAGGTTGGAAGTGACCATTCGAATTGCAGCCTGTTTTTATCCTGAACATAAACAGCATAGAATTCCCGTGTTTTTTCCGGTGAATTTTCTCTCGGTATTCCAAGTACCGGTTCTGCATGAGGAAAATATCTTCTGGATTCATTAACAGCAATAACTGTGTAATAGTATTCGTGATCCGGTATCAATTTCTTTGGTAGTTGCAGGAATTCTCTCAATTTTAGACCTGCATAAACTGTTGTATCTTCATCTGCAATTTGTTCTATCTTCCTGCTGTGATAGAAGAAATCTTTTTCGGGGATAACTCCCAGAACGTCGTAATGTTCTAATTGTGGTCCCACGATCTTTATATCTCGTGGATAACCGCGATAGAGAGGACTGTCTTTCCCCTGTCCTTTTTCTTTTCTCAGTTTACCTCTTGATGATGTGTCTATGAAGTAATTGAAATCGGTATCGTAAAAATACATCTCGTCAGCGAGGACACCGGTCTTTACGTTAACATCGATTCTCCCGATATAAAAAAGAGAATCCTTTGTGATCCCGCGATATATGCGGTATTCTATGATTCTCCTTTCCTTTGGTAATGGTTTCCAGCTTATCACCAGTCCCGATCCGTCATCATTGGGAATGTCGTGTGCCTGCAAGTTTTCGATAATGTACTCTGTTTTGTCAATTGCAGCGTGGGATGTTTGTGGTAATAGAAGGAAGCTCAAAACCAATAAAATCAGGAAAATTCCCAATCTGGTATAGTTTAGCTTCATACACTTCTCCTTTTTCTTTTTTATCTTTTTCCTAACTATTAATATAGAAAATTTTCGCAAGAACATTAGAAACAGGTTATATTGTCAATAATATTTTACATAACTTATACTTATAATAAAAATTAACCCACTTCTATATGCGAATATTATATTTAGTTCTTATTTTTTATTAAGAATTTTACAAGCTGTCAACCTCGATGCTGTCTGTTATTACGATTTTTTTCAAGCTATCTACAACTGATTTGAAGTCATCCATTTCTTTCTTTGGAACGGGCGGTCCCGAAACATTTTTTAATTTTAACGGATTGATTGCTTTTCCATATTGATATATCGTATAATGAAGATGATTGCCCGAAGAAAGACCTGTCGATCCAACATAGCCGATAACATCGTGCTGTTTTACTCTGTTTCCCACCCTGTGTTTTCCGTAGCTGCTCAGATGACCGTAAAGTGTTTTATATCCATTTGAATGACGGATCATAATGGTCTTTCCGTATCCGCCTTTCCTGCCGCCAACCGTGGGATGTCCGCCTTTCCAACCTCGATGGATAATTGTACCATCTGCAGATGCTTCTACGGGAGTTCCATAAGCAGCAGCATAATCCACACCGTTATGCATCCATATTTTTTTTGTGATCGGGTGTCTTCTCATTCCAAAATAGGAAGATATCCTTTTGTAGTTCAAAGGTGATTTCAAGAAGGCTTTCTGAAATGATTTTCCGGAATCATCATAATACTTTGAAAGTCCTTTTTTATTTGTATATCGATATGCTATGTTATCATAATTTCTGCTGGAATAATTTGCTACCAGGATTTCTCCATATTCTATAAAATCTCCGTTTTCGTTGACTATTTGTTCGTAGGCAAATTGGAATTTATCGCCCTTTTGCGGGTCTATGAAAAAATCTATATCCCATTGGAATATCTGGCTGAACATAACAGCCACTGCTGGACCTTCTCCTCCATCTATGATAGATTGATAAAGGGAACTTACTATTTCTCCCCGGCATACATCGATCTTGATAGTAGTTTGCAGAGTGTCTATGCGGGTGAAAAAAATATTGGAAGTATCTCGAATTACACGATAAGTGTGAATTTTATCCGGAATATAAATAAGTTCGTGAATAACATCGAGAGTATCCATTTTTACGATAAAACTGTCTGCAGGATGTGAACGGCGCAGATTGTAAATCGAATCGAGTTTGTTCACCACTTCATAGACTTTTGCATTTTCGATATTTTTCTCTATCATAATGCTGGCAAGGGTCTGACCGGATTTTATTGAACCGGTTACATAAATATAGGGATCGATTTCTTCCGGTTCTTCCTTAGTGCAGGAAAGGATTAAGAGTGCTGTAAAAAACAATAGAAAAAAAATCTTCATCTATTTTTTCAATTTCCTTAGATCACATATTTTCTAAATTGCTTTATTTAAAATTTACTCATTATTGTCAAAGTAAAAAATCGAATTTGAAAGTTAATACTATTTTTTAAACTATGGATACCAAGCTTCAGCTT